>NZ_CEVWNY010000009.1:0-52045 GCF_982384815.1 Desulfitobacterium sp.
GAGGCCATGCAGGAAATTGTGATGATAAAAGCTCGTTCTATGGGTATGCAGCCTTATTATCTTTATCGCCAAAAACATATTTCCGGAAATCTGGAGAATATCGGTTTCGCCAAACCGGGTAGGGAGTGCCGCTATAATATCGGGATTATGGAAGAGTATCAGACTGTAATCGGTTTGGGAGCCGGAGCTTCCAGCAAGATTGTTAACCCTGCGGATTTTTCTCTAGTCAATCTCCACCATCAAGCCAATTGGCAAGTATATCTGGAGCGGTGGCGAGATACGCAAAGGAAACGGGAGGAAGCCTTGAAACACATTTTATATAATGTTTATCGTTAATTTTATATTGACAAACGAATAATATATCCTCATACTGTAGATACGAGGAGGGGATATAGTGGTACAGAATGATTTGTTAAGGGTTAAAAATAGAGCCGGGCTGATTCATATGCTGGTTACGGTTGCCCTGATCATTGGCGTAGTCGTTTATCTCGCGGCATTATTAGCGTTTGTTTTTTTTGCATTTAATTCTCCTGAGCGATTTACAGCGGTTAAAGATAATGTCGCATGGACCCTTAATTTCGACAGAGGTCAATTCTTCACAACTATTCCATATAAGATTATTCAACCTATAGATAGTAGTAGGTTTAGTGCAAAGTATGCTATGCTTGCGTATATAGGCTCATTTTTAATTAGTTTTCCTTTAATACTCTATGGAATTAAACAATTAGTCTCTATTTCAAAATCAGCCTTTCTGGATGAGACTCCCTTTAATATGAAAAATGCCAAGAGTTTGAAGAGACTAGCTTATTCCATAGTTATTTACTCATTCGTTGCCAATTTGGTGGCCACCCTTCTTTGTGCTGTCTTTGTAACAAAGATCTTTGCTTTTGATTTATCAAGTATTCATTTCACGGGAATAGTTGTCGGAGTGATTATTCTTCTAATCTCAGATATCTTCAAATACGGAGTTTACCTTCAAGAAGAATTTGATACAACGCTATAGGGATGTGTTACACTTGGCTATTGTTGTCAGATTAGATCGGGTCTTAGCTGATAGAAAAATGAAGCTTAATGAATTAGCTGAGTATATTGGTATTTCCAATGTTAATCTCTCGAACTTAAAGACGGGGAAAGTAAAGGCGATACGGTTTTCAACGTTAGAAGCTATTTGTAGAACGCTGAATTGTCAACCAGGCGATATTTTGGAGTATGTGTATACAGATAATGAGGTCATTGAGAACGAGAGGGACCATCATGGATTTTCGGCAGATTGAAGTTTTTATTTATGTTTACCGTCTGCGTAATTTTTCTCGGGCAGGAGAGGCTTTATATCTATCCCAGCCTACCATCAGCAACTATATCAGCTGTCTGGAAGGTGAGCTGGGAGTCAAATTATTTGATCGTTCCAGCCGTCAGATCGTGCCAACGGAGTCAGCCAGGATTTTCTACAGCTATGCGGTCAAAATGCTGGATATCAGAGAAAGTGCGATTTTTTCGATAAATAAGCATAAGAAGATAGAGGGTAGATTGGAAATCGCTACTTCAACTATACCAAGCCAGTATTTACTGCCGGGGCCGATGAAAAGTTTTCAAAGGAAATACCCGGATGTTAGTTTTCTTATCCATAAAAGTGATACACAAGAAGTAACCAAAGGACTTCTGGAAATGAAATACCAAATTGGCATTGTTGGCGCACGTTTAGATGAGAACAACCTGGTTTATCAAAAATTAACCCAAGATAAACTGGTCTTAATAGCTCAGAATGTCGAAGCGGATATTAAAAAGGAGCAAATAATTTCCCTGGAACGCTTGCTGGATAAGAAATTCATTGTTCGGGAGCCGGGTTCAGGGACAAGGCTGACCTTCGAGACGGCTCTGAGAGAAAAAGGCATCAACCCGGATAACCTGCAAAAAGTGGCTGAAATGAACAATATGGAGTCAATTAAGCAGGCTGTCCGAGAGGGATTGGGTGTATCAGTTGTGTCATCTTTGAGTGTAGAAGATTACCTGTGCTTTGGATGGGTAAAAGCTTATACCGTAGAGGGCTTGAAAATGGAAAGAGATTTTTATTTGGTTACCCATAAAAATCGGACCTTGTCACCTTGTGCGGCGGCGTTTCAAAGGCATCTTATTGAATTTTACTAGATACAATGGCTTCTTTTAGTAATTGGATATTTGTGTCTGCAGCCCATTGTCCGGTTTAAACTAACCACAACGCATCCTTGAATGAAAGCTCCCCCCGAAGCAACTTTCTTTCATAAGTATTTGATATAGATACTACGACTTCTATTAGTAATCCATATTTGTGTAGGAAAAACTACGACTATATGATTAAGGCAGTGAAGAAAAAATAAACTCATTACAGAAAGGTGAACCGAACATGAGTGAACTTCAGCTGCCAAGCCAGTTTGAGAGCTTTGCCGAGGCGCGTAAGCAAGGGTTTATTGCGGTTAAGAATTTAAAAGAACAGGGTAAAAAAGTGGCAGGGGTATTCTGTACCTATGCCCCATTAGAACTCGTCCTGGCAGCGGGGGCTGTGCCCATCGGGCTTTGCGCATTCAGCGATGAAACTATACCCGAAGCGGAAAAAGTACTGCCGCGGAATCTCTGTCCTCTGGTTAAGTCCAGCTATGGCTTTGCTATCACAGATAAATGTCCGTATATGTATTTTTCTGATCTGATGATCGGTGAAACCACTTGCGATGGCAAGAAAAAAATGTACGAGCTTTTAGGGGAAATCAAAAACCTCCATGTTATGCAGCTTCCTCAGACACAAAATGATGAGGCTTCCCAAGAACTGTGGTATAAGGAAGTTCTGCGTCTAAAGGAAAGAATTGAGCAGGATTTCGGAGTAACTATCACCGCTGAGGATGTCAAACAGGCGATCAAGCTAAAAAATGAGGAACGTAAGGTTTTAAAAGAGTTCTATGAGCTTAGCAAAGCCTGCCCCCCTCCGATTACGGGTGCGGAGCAGCTGAAAGTCCTCTACGGCTCCCAGTTTAAATTTGATCAAGAGGCCAAGATTCAGGAGATCAGGGGAATCATCGACAAAATCAAGGCTGATCAGGCCAATGGAGTCGAGAATGTTTCTAAGTCTGCGAAAAGAATTCTGATCACAGGCTGTCCCCTGGCCGGAGTCACCGAGAAAGTGGTCAAAGCCATTGAGGAATCCGGCGGTGTGGTTGTGGCTTATGAAAACTGTATCGGGATCAAACCTGTTGAGCGTCTGGTTGACGAAACCATCGATCCGTATCAAGCTATTGCCGAACGGTATCTACAGATCGGTTGCTCAGTTATGACCCCCAATAACAATCGTCTGGAGCTGCTGTCCCGCCTTGTTAAAGAATTTAAGGTGGATGGGGTGGTGGAAATGACCCTCCAGGCCTGCCATACCTACAATCTGGAGACGACGGTGATCAGAAAGCACATGCAGAAAGAAGATATGCCCTTTATCAGCGTTGAGACCGATTATTCCACATCAGACGTTGCTCAGCTCAAAACCAGACTGGCCGCGTTTATCGAAATGCTCTCATGAAAAAGATCTTTATCGGTATAGATTCCGGCTCGACCACGTGTAAATCCGTGGTGATGTCCGAGGACAGGATTATCGATACTCTGGCCATAAAGACCGGCTGGAATCCCCAGGCTTCTGCAGAGGAAAGCCTGGAGATCCTGAGGGAAAGAAATGGCCTGGACAGGGCGGAACTCTGTATTGCGACTACAGGATACGGTCGGGAAGCTATTGATTTTGCGAATCATACCATAACAGAGATTACCTGCCACGCTTTAGGCGGGGTGTATCTTATGCCCGATATTCAAGGCATCATTGATATTGGCGGACAGGACAGTAAGGTAATCCAGATCCAAAAAGGGAAGCCGGTGGACTTCCTGATGAACGATAAATGCGCTGCCGGCACAGGACGATTTTTAAAAATGGCCTGTGATATCCTCGAAATCCCCATGGATAAAATCGATGCTTTTACAGATCGGAACGGGGCAGTTTCCATCAATAGTATGTGTACGGTTTTTGCGGAATCTGAGATCATCGGGCTCTTAGCCATGAAAAAGGATCGGACTCAAATCATGGCCGGGGTTCTGCAGTCCATTGCCCGGAAAATACAGCAACAGGCAGGAAAAATTCAGTTTACTAGGGACTTGCCCATCCTGATGACCGGCGGGCTGTCCAGATCGGGGCTTCTTATGGACATTATAGCCCAATATATCGGCTATGAAGTTAAATCCTGCGCTTATGCCTTATATGCCGGAGCCATCGGGGCCTGTATCTCCGCCGCTAAAAAAGAGAATAAGCACGGCGCGTGATCAGCTTTGATACAAGCTTTGACTATTTGGTTATATATGGCATAATAAACTTAAGTTCTTATAATAAGCCACATGCGGAGCTCATGCGCGAGTGGCTTGGGGAATTGCAGAGACGAACACAAAGTGTAATGTAGTTGCAGGAAGTAAAAAAACCAGCATCTTAAATAAGGACAACCATACCCGCTACTTTAGTCGGGTAGTGGTTGTTTTTTGTCGTATAATAAAATCGAACTTTTTCCTAGCCTAAATACTCTAACCTATAGAAAGAGAGGTGGCAGGGTGGAACAAGAAATTTTGAATAAGATCAGGCAGGCGAAAAGCGGCGACAAGGAAGCCCTGATTCAACTAATCATGGGCCAAAAGGAGGATTATTATCGCCTGGCTTATGCCTATATGAAGGACCAAGAAGATGCCTTGGACGCGATGTCGGAGATGATTGTCAAGGTCTTCGAGAATATCAAGAGACTCAAAGATGAAGCGGCCTTCTTTAGTTGGAGCAAGACTATTTTGGTCAATTGCTGTAAGCAGCATTTGCGGAAAAAGAACAAAGTTATTCTGCTGCAGGAATTGCCGGAAGAACCCTACGAAGAGTCTTATAGCGAGCACGAGGAGCGGCTGGCCTTTGAGGCCCACTTAATTAAGTTGAATCAAAAGTATCAGGAAGTATTGCGCTTGCGCTTTGCTCTCGACATGGATTATGCCATGATTGCGGAAGTCTTAAAAATCCCTCTGGGTACAGTGAAATCGCGAATTCATGCCGGATTACAAAAGCTGCAAAAGAGCATGGAGGTGGATTGGAATGGGTAATAAGGAGATGAAGAAAATCGAAGAGCTATTTAATGCCCAAAAGACCCAACTGGCTAAAATAGAAGTTCCCGATGAACTGGAGGCGTGCCTGCGCAGTGCTTTGACCGGTGAAACTAGGAAAAGCGGCAAACGCCAACCTTTTTACCGGCGTTATATCACCCAGGTCAAGGTTGCCGCAGTTCTTATTTTTGTCCTTTTAGTGGGTTTTAACTATGATGTCATTGCTTCCTACGGCAAACAGCTCTTTGGCTATGATCAAGTAATGGACGTAACCCTGAGAGATCTGAACGACTTGGGCAAAGGACAGCTGATCGAGAAAAGCCATACCTTCGCCAACGGAGTATCCTTAAGCGTGGACTATGTGATGCTGGACGAAAATCAACTTCTTATCTTTTACACAGTAAAGGATCCCGCCGGAGATGTTACTAATGCGATTCAGCCGTTTATGACTTTAAAGAGCTTTTTCGGAGAGAGTAGGATGCAAAGTTCTCAAGGATTACTCAATGAAGAAGGTACAGAGGTAAAATATATTGCCAGCTTTGAGTCTCCACCCCCTCTGGCCAGAAAATTAACCCTTATATTTTCCCCTAGTGGTCACGGAGTCACTACCCCAGCTGAAATTAGTTTTGGCTTAGATCGGGGTACGGCTATGGGTCACACCTTAAAGAAAGGGCTTATGCAGTCGGTCAAGGTCGATGAGACAAAAATAAAATTCGAGTCTATCCTGGCTTCACCCACCCAAACGGTTATAAAGGGTTCGGCTCAGAGCATTTTTGGCTTGGCTTTGGATACGATCAGTGGAGAACGTTTTCGCCCCAAAGAAATAAACCTAAAACTAGTTGCCAATGGAAAAGTGGTAGAGTGGAGGGGAGGAGGAATCAGTACAGATATGAAAGGAATAACTTTTCAAGCAAATTTCGATCCCTTACCAACGCCCTTGACCGAGCTAAAACTTGAACTGGTAAGTTTTAGTGCTGATCATGATGTGAATAAGCAGTATGATCTTGATAAAAATAGCGAAAAACAAATCCTGGATATCTTAGGCCAAAAGGTAGAAATCAATGAGATTAAAGACAATGGTAAAGAAACCTTAATCACCATTTCTAGTGCGGAGAATCTGGTTTTAACCAAGGTTTATCTTATTGCAGACGGTAAGCAGATCTCTTTGGAGGAAACCATTGACGACCAGTATGAGAAAACCAGTGATGGCTTGATCACCCACCAAAGGACTTTAAGATTCTTAGGCACAGGAGACGATCTTAGGTTAGACGTAAAGCGGATGAGTTATACCAAGGATTATCATGAAGTAGTGGATATTCCGCTGGACTAGAGTCAAAGATTATCTAGTGAGTGGAAGCAACCATTTATCTTAAATCCGGTTGTGCTTATTTATCAATTATTCCTCTTGGGAGGGATTACTTGAGAATAGAATTTCTTGTTGTAAATTAGTGGTTATAGAGGCATACTAGAAGAGAAATCTTCTTAGGGGTGCCTCTTTTTTGGCTTTAGACTTCATGAGGTAAAGCGGTACCATCTGATGGTGAAAAAGGTGCTATGGGATCAAGATACTTCACTGCGTCAAGATACTTCACTGCGTTCAGTATGACATAGTGCGGGATTTTTCCTGAGCAGAAGCGAAGGATCACAGATACTATTCGTCATCCTGAGCAGAAACGAAGGATCTTTTTGCCGGGTAGAAAATACTAAAAATATTGAGGAGGCCTATATGAGTGATTGGTTAATTCCCTATATCACCTTTAACGGCGATTGTGAGGAAGCTGTTAATTTTTATCAAGCTGCATTGGGCGGAGAGGCTCAGATTCTTCGTTACGGGGATGCACCGGCTAATCCGGATTTTCCGATAAATGAGGAGATCAAAAATCTAGTCCTCCATGCCGAACTGAGAAAGGATGGACATATAATTCGTTTCTCCGATAGTTTTCCCGGGGCACCTTTTACTCAAGGAAACGCTATTTCTTTTGCCCTGGAATTGCTGACCGAAGAGGAAACCCGCAAGACTTTTGCCGCCTTATCCCAGGGAGGCAAGATAGAGATGGATCTTCAGAAAACCTTCTTTAGCCCTTTATATGCCAAGTTTACCGATAAGTTCGGAGTCGTTTGGCAGCTTAACTGCAAAAAATAGTAATAAGAAATTAGTTAAGATCATCCAAGGTTTTGAATAAGAGATCTAGGATGATCTTTTTGCTCTAAATAATGATATAATATTTGTATGTATATTGAGAGAGTTGAGGGTATTGCTACACTACAGGAAACGCCGGTATTCTTTATAGCCGAAGGAAATATGACTTTCTTTTATGAAAATGACCCAGGGAGGTATAGCGTGAGCACTGCGGAAAAAATCTACGAAACTAGAAAAAATGCTTATGAAAACTTGAGTATCATACAAGGCAAGACAGCGAATCAGTTAAGCAATTATCGGTTGTTAACCTTTATTTTGGGCTTTGCGATCGCTGTTTTTCTATATCTTAAAATAAGCACTATCCCCGGAATTATGGTGGGGGTACTTACTCTCGGGTTATTTCTCTATCTTGCTCATCGGCATCGTCATATCCGTGCTCAGCTAAGGCATTCGGAAATACTCATTACCCTTAATCAAAAAGGAATTGACCGTAGGCAGGGGGAATGGACCAAATTCCCGGATACAGGGACGGAATTTAGGGATGATGAACACCCTTATGCACTTGACTTAGATCTATTTGGTCAAGCTTCAATATTCCAGTGGATTAACTCGGCCCATACTCCTTTAGGAAGAGGGGCCTTAAGTGAAATTCTTAAAAATCCTCCCAGAGATCGTGGAGAAATAAAAAAACGGCAAGAAGCTATTGCCGAATTAGGGAAAAGCATAGGTTGGCGCCAGCGTTTTGAAGCAGAAGGGATTATGGTAGCTCATCTATTTCAAGCAACTGAACCTTTTGTTCGCTGGGCAGAACAAAGGGAGGAGGCTTATCTCAAACCTGTACTTAAGCTGGGGGTAACGGTTCTCCCGGCCATCACTTGCCTTATACTAGCCCTTTATCTTTTGGGGGGAGGAATTCCCTGGCAAGTCGTGGCTTTGCTGATTGGTGTCCAAATCCTTCTTCTCCAGCTATACGGAAAAGATCGTTCCAAGATTTTGTCCATGGTCTATAAACATGAGGCTAGTCTTAAAACTTATGCCGAAATGTTAAGGCGATTAGAGAAAAAGAAATTTTGTTCAGAGGAACTACTCAGACTGCAAAACCTTTTACGCAGCCAAGAAGGTCAATCCGCCTCTCAGCAAATTCAGAAACTCTCTAAACTTGTTGAGAGGATCTCTAATCGGGATAACGCTATGTTCATATTCATCAATATCCTCCTCCTTTGGGATTACCATTGCCTGATAAGTTTGGAAAAGTGGAAAAGCCAATCAGGAGGCAGCTTAAAAGTTTGGCTGGACGTCCTTGCCGAGGTTGAAGAATTAGCCAGCCTTGCTAACATCGCTTTTGAAAATCCCGAATGGGTTATACCGGAGATACTTAATGAGAATCTTAAAGGCTTGTCCGCTAAAAAGATGGGGCACCCCCTGCTTACTCGTAACCGGGTAGCTAATGATTTTTCCCTAGCGGAACCGGCTGGAATCGTGTTGATTACCGGCTCCAATATGTCAGGAAAAAGCACCTTTTTACGTACTGTGGGCACAAATTTACTCCTGGCTTACCTCGGTACACCTGTTTGTGCCGAGCAATTCTGCTGCTCTGTATTCCAGCTTTGGACTTGCATGCGGGTCAGTGATAATTTAGAGCAGAGCATTTCTTCCTTCTATGCCGAGATTTTGCGGATTAAAAAGATCGTGGAAGCGGCGAAAAAGGAAGAATCGGTGTTCTTTTTGCTGGATGAGATATTTAAGGGAACCAACTCCCATGATCGCCACCAAGGTGCTATAGCTTTGATTCAGCAACTCCAAAGAGACGGAGCTATGGGGCTGGTATCCACCCATGACTTAGAGTTGGGAGAGCTTGAAAATACAGCTCATGGTCTCATCAAAAACTACCATTTCCGTGAATATTATCAAAACGGTGAAATATGTTTTGACTATAAGCTGCGGGAAGGAATATCCACTACCCGTAACGCCTTATATCTTATCCGCTTGGCGGGGATAGAGATTGAGGAGAGTAAAATTTAAAGATCTTTTTCGGAAGGTTGTGGCGGTTTTAAAGGAATACGGCATTAAGTTCTAGAATGTAAATGAGATTACTTGCACAAAGGTAGAGGAAAAGCGTATTGTCCGCAAAAAGGTGGAGAGGCAAATGGATGTATTTGTAGCTCGGCAACCAATTCTTGACCGGCAGGGCCATATCTTTGCCTATGAGCTTTTATTCAGGGAAAACATGGATAATTACTTTAAGAGTGCCGATGGGGATTTGGCGACAAGCTCTGTTATCTCCAGCAGCTTTTTCCTTATGGACATTAATAAGCTCACCATGGGCAAGCCGGCCTTTATTAACTTTACATCCAACTTGCTTAAGGAAGGAATGGCCACCTTATTGCCTAAGCATCAGGTAGTGATTGAAATTCTCGAAACGGTTGTACCGGACCCGGAAATAATTGCTGCCTGCAAACTTCTTAAATCCCAAGGGTACAAATTAGCCCTGGATGATTTTGTTTTTCATCCGGATTATTATACCTTGATCGAGCTTGCGGATATTATTAAAGTGGATTTTCAATCCACTACTCGTCTTGAACTGCAAGCTCTTATTAAACGACTTAAGGAGTTGGATATTCGTTTTCTTGCTGAGAAGGTCGAAACCCTTGAAGAGTACGAGAAGGCAAAAAGCATTGGCTATAGTTTATTTCAAGGATATTATTTTAGTAAACCTAGTATAGTACAAGTAAAAGATATATCTCCGAGCAAATTAAAGTACTTGCACTTATTGCAGAAGGTTAATTCCCCAACTCTTGAAGTTGAGGAGCTTGAAACGATTATCAAAGGAGATATTTCCCTGACCTATAAACTACTAAAGTATATTAATTCATCGGCTTTTGGTTTTAACGCAGAGATCTCCTCGATTAAGCAAGCTTTGGTGCTTCTTGGCCTCAAAGAAATTAAGAAATGGGCTTCTGTCATTGCTTTAAGCAATGTTTCAGAAGGAAAACCTGACGCCCTGGCTATTCAATCCTTTGTCCGAGCAAGCTTTGCGGAAAAGTTAAGCCTCCATGTTGGTCTAGCCAATAAGGGTTCAAACGCTTTCTTATTGGGACTTTTTTCGTTAATTGATGCCTGTCTTGACCGACCACTCCCCGAGATTTTAGCAGAACTGCCCATTGAAGCTACCGTTAAAAATGCCCTTTTGGGCCAACCCAGCAGCTATCGCTATCTTCTAGATTTGATCATTGCTTATGAACAAGGAGATTGGCCGGTAGTCAATCGCTTTATCCAAAAGTTTAACATTGAGGAAGAATGTCTTCCTAAGTACTACTTGCAAGCATTGCAGGAGGCTCATGAAATAAATAAATAAGCAAAGAAGGGATTCTCGTTTCTTGCCATAGAGCAAATGCGAGATTTTAATTTGAACACATAGGATATATAATATTTTAAAGGAGATTTTCGAGTAAGGGGGAAACACCGTGGAAGCTAGAAAAAAAAGTAAAATGAGTCCCGTAGAGGAAGAATACAGTGTGGTTTTGGTACCAAACGATATGATTGAGGAAATTAAAGAGAAGCTTGGAAACGATGTACTCTGGATATATGACGAAGAATCTCATGAATTGACCCTAATAAGAAGGCCGGCGTCTTATACAGGGGCATTATCGGGGCTAGGTGCAGATATGTGGAAACACGCAGGAGGCACAGAATTTATCCTTCGGGAGAGGGAACAATGGGAAGATTAGAGGATAAGATTAAGCAATATGATTGTATTGCGATCGATACAAATTCTTTTATTTATCTCATGGAGGGAAACTCCACGTTTTTCAATGTTGTACGAGAACTCTTCAATTCAATCGAGTCCGGTACTGTCTATGCAGTTTCTTCGATATTGTTGATGACAGAGGTGTTGACTAAACCCCTCCGTGAGGGAGATAAAGTGCTCGTAAATCGTTATATGGCTTTCATAGGTACATTTCCGAATCTAGAACTAAAAGAGGTTAACAATAAGGTCGCAATTAAAGCTGCGAAGCTTAGGGCATCTTATGGATTGAAGACTCCGGACGCAATATTTATAGCTACGGCTATCCTAGAAAAGGCCAAGCTTTTTATTACTAATGATGTGAGGCTTCAAAAGGTAGAAGGAGTTGAAATCCTTCTTCTAAGCGATTATCTTGATTAACTTATTTCGCAAAAAAGATCGGATGTGCGCCGATCTTTACTTTTGCTTAGTTGCTTTATCGATATAACGATCTGATTTATTGGGACTTTGGGTATTATCATCGGCATTGGGGGCATGGGTACGGGTTTTGTCGGTTTGTTTGTCGGACATATCTTTTACCTCCAAGAAATTTTCTTAGGTTATTTTGTCCTAAACCACAATAAACATGTAGACTACTTTGAAGTAAATAATATCTAGGGAAAGATTCTTCACCGTGTTCAGAATGACACGAGGTGCTGTATCAGCGGTCAAAAACTGTCAAATAACTGTAAAACAATTATTTGACAAAATGCTTTTTTCTCGTTAAGATGTTGTAATATAACAGCTTTACACTAATTAGCATTGGTGAAAAGGAATTATAGCTTACTTAAAATTTCTGAAGATAATTTTTGGGAAGAGACTGTGCTACATCTCTCTGCAGGGAAGGTCTGCCTAGACTGAAAGCGGCCTGGGAGAAGCTTAGGAGGACACCCCAAGAACAGGAGTTTTGGCGATTGGTCTCGTTATCGACTATTAAAGTGGGCGGAATCTTTAGGAATCCGTCAATAAGGGTGGCACCACGGAAGCTTCCGTCCCTTGCTCAAGAGCAAGGACGGAGGCTTTTTTGATTGGTTTTTCAATCTTTAGTGAATCAAGGGGCCTGTCCCCATTATTCACATGTGTTAAATTCTAGGAAGGAGTTCAAAGGTATGGCTATTCAACGACCAAAGGGCACCCAGGATTTATTGCCTGGTGTAGTGGAACAATGGCAAGATCTTGAGGAACAGATAAGAAAGATCTGTAAAGAATATGGCTATCAAGAGATACGCACCCCGATGTTTGAAGCAACAGAGCTTTTTCAGCGGGGGGTAGGGGAAACTACCGACATCGTCAACAAGGAAATGTATACTTTCCTGGATAAGGGGGATCGTTCCATCACCTTACGCCCGGAAGGGACAGCCTCTGTTTGTCGGGCTTATGTGGAGAACAAACTCTACGGTGGTCCCCAGCCGGTAAAGCTCTATTATTGCGGACCCATGTTTCGCTATGAGCGGCCTCAATCAGGAAGGTACCGGCAGTTTCATCAGTTTGGGGTAGAGGTCTTAGGTGCGGACAAGCCTATGGTGGATGCGGAAGTCATTACCTTGGTCTGGGATCTCTACAGCCGCTTGGGTCTGAAAGGACTGGAAGTTCACGTGAATTCCGTAGGCTGTCCTGAGTGCCGTCCCGAGCATAAGAAAAAACTGCAGGAGTTCCTGGCTCCCCGCAAGGAACAGTTATGTAAGGATTGCCAAGCACGTTTTGAGAAAAATCCCTTACGCATTTTAGACTGTAAAAACCCCACCTGTCAGGAAATCACTCGGGGGGCACCAACTACCTTAGATACCCTTTGTGACGAATGCGCTGACCACTTTGCAGAACTACAAAAACTATTGAGTGCGGCTGAAGTCCAGTATAAGGTCGATCCACGTCTGGTCCGCGGGCTGGATTATTACCGTAAGACGGCCTTTGAGGTTTTGGTGGAAGATATCGGTGCTCAAAGTGCTATCTGTGGTGGTGGACGTTATGACGGGCTTGTTCAAGAAGTAGGCGGTCCTCCCACACCGGGAATCGGTTTTGCCATGGGGATGGAGAGAGTCCTTTCCGCTCTGAATCTTGCCAAGGCTGAGCAGGAAGAAGAAGCAAAGGAATATTTGATGCTGGTGGCTCTCGGGGAAAAGGCCCAAAGGGAAGGGTTTGCCCTAATCAGTCGTTTGCGAAAGCAAGGAATTCCGGTAAGCATCGATCTACTGGGAAGGAGTCTCAAGGCTCAGCTTAAAGCAGCTGACCGAAATCAAGCCAAGTATGCGGTAATCCTTGGGGAAGAGGAATTAAACAAAGGAGTCGTTATTGTCCGCAACCTTAGACTGGGAGAGCAAGAGGAAATAGCAATTCCGGATTTTGAAGAATACGTAGTTAAGAAGTATAAGGAGGATGGAAGATAATGACATTATTAGCCAATCGAACCGAAGCAGGGAGTTTAAGATTGAGCCATGCGGGAGAAGTCATTCACCTTTTAGGTTGGGTACAACGCCGCCGGGATCATGGGGGAGTCATTTTCGTGGATCTCCGGGATCGCTCAGGTTTTGTACAGGTTGTGTTTAACCCCGATATGCCGGAATTTGCAGCCGCTGAGCGTTTACGCTCCGAATATGTGGTTTCGATTAAAGGTAAAGTTCGCCCACGTCCCGAAGGAGCAGCAAACCCCAATCTGGAAACAGGGGAAGTGGAAGTTGTTGCCGAAACCCTGGAAATCTTGAACGGGGCCAAAACTCCGCCTTTCTATATCCAAGATGATGTGGATGTCGACGAAATGGTGCGTCTAAAATATCGTTATTTAGACTTACGCCGTCCGGAAATGCAAAAGGTCTTTAAAACCCGTCATCAGGTTACCCAGATCATGCGCAATTTCTTCGATGGTAAAGGTTTCTATGAAATCGAGACCCCCATGCTCATTAAATCCTCTCCCGAAGGTGCCAGGGACTACCTGGTTCCCAGTCGGGTTCACCCCGGGGAATTCTACGCTTTGCCCCAATCCCCCCAGATCTTTAAGCAGCTTCTTATGGTTTCCGGAATGGAGAAGTATTTCCAGATCGCCCGCTGCTTCCGTGACGAGGATTTACGAGCAGACCGCCAGCCGGAATTTACCCAATTAGACGTGGAAATGTCTTTTGTTGAAGTGGAAGATATCCTGCCCATGATGGAAGAGCTTATGGTGCGTATTTTTAAAGAAACTACGGGTCGGGATATTTCCAGCCCCTTCCCCCGGATGACCTATAAGGAAGCTATGGAATTGTACGGTTCGGATAAGCCCGATATTCGTTTTGGCATGGAAATGGTGGACGTTGCCGAGTGTGTCAAGGACTCCAACTTCAAAGTCTTTACCGACACATTAGCTAAAGGCGGACGGGTTAAAGGTCTCTGTGCCAAAGGTTGCGCCGGCATGCCCCGCCGGGAGCTAGACGGCTTAGTCCAATTTGTCAGCATCTATGGAGCGAAAGGACTGGCTTATATCGTCTTAGGCGAAGAGGGCATTAAATCACCTATCGCCAAATTCTTCACCGAAGAACAGCTTAACAATTTGATTGCCACCTTGAAAGGAGAGACCGGGGACATCCTCTTCTTTGTCGCCGATAAAGAAACAGTGGTAGCGGATGCCTTGGGACACCTAAGGCTGGAATTAGGTAAACGTTTGAACCTTATACCTGAAGATGCCTTAAACTTCCTATGGGTTACGGAATTCCCGCTTCTGGAGTGGGATGAAGAGGAAAAGCGTTTTGTGGCAATTCATCACCCCTTCACTTCACCCATGATGGAAGATTTGCCTCTCTTAAAGACGGAGCCGGGTAAGGTCAGAGCCAAAGCCTATGACATGGTACTTAACGGTATCGAACTGGGTGGAGGAAGCATCCGAATTCATCAAAGGGCTGTTCAGGAGCAGATGTTTGATCTGCTGGGATTATCCCCTGAGGAAGCTAAGGCTAAATTCGGCTATTTACTGGATGCCTTCGAATACGGTACCCCACCCCATGGCGGAATTGCCTTTGGTCTTGACCGTCTAACCATGCTTTTGACCGGTAAGGATAACATCCGCGACGTAATCGCATTCCCTAAGACTCAAAGCGCCTCCGACCTGATGATTCAAGCGCCATCTCCCGTTGATAGCAGACAGTTAAAAGAATTGCATATTAAAACGGATATTCTACCGAGTAAAGCAAAATAATATAACGACAATCAGATAAATGTTTAGCTCCATCTAAATTTTAAATAGCAAAACCTTTGACAAAATGATATATGTATGACTATAATATTTCTAGGTGGTACCCCCTAAGGGTATTAGAGAGGGGAACGTGCGGTGCAGGAAGAAATTAATCTCACACAAAAAGAGGATATTATCCGGCGGCTGAAGAAAATTGAAGGGCAGGTTAAAGGACTTCAACGGATGGTTGATAACGAGAAGTATTGTGTGGATATTTTAATCCAAGTTGCAGCAGTGCGTGCGGCCATCAACAAAGTTGGCGTTATGATCTTCGAAAACCATTCCCGGGAATGTTTGCAAAAAGCCGTGGTACAAGAGTATAAGGATGAGTCTATCGATGAGTTAATTACGGTACTGTCAAAATTTATTAAATAATGAACGCCATCCCAAAGCTTTTTGAAACTCAAAGTTAATAGAATCCAAATATCGAGGAGGTATCTTTTATGGCAGGTGCAAATGTTAAGACCTTTACAGCGGAAAATTGGAATCAAGATGTGTTAGGAGCCGACAAACCTGTTTTAGTTGACTTCTGGGCCGCTTGGTGTGGTCCGTGCCGGATGGTTGCTCCGGTTATCGAGGAACTGGCTGATGAATATGTAGGTAAGATTACCATTGGCAAACTCAATGTGGATGAGAATCCGGCAATTTCCGGCCAATACCAAGTAATGAGCATTCCCACTTTAGCAATTTTCAAAAATGGTCAAATCGTTGATAAGACCGTTGGCTTCCGTGGTAAAGCCGACCTGGTTAAAATGCTGGAAAAGCATGCCTGATGAATAACGGGAACAGGTTCCTTGATTCACTCAAGTTAACCAACTAAAAGGGGCAGTTGCGAAACGAACAGAAGAGTTCGTGGAGCAACGGCCCCTTTTTGGGTAGTAGAATCCTATGTCGGCACTCGGTATGACAGACTCTAAAACGTCGTTCATTCTGGACGCAGTGAAGGACCCTTTCCTCTATTTTCGTTATCCTGCCCTATTCCGGAAGGAGTAAAGAAGGTCTCTCCTTGAACTTCATCGGGAAGATAAGTTTGTTTTACCCAATGGCCGGGATAATCATGAGGATAAAGGTAGTTTTCGCCGTGGCCAAGTTTTCTAGCCCCCGGATAATGGGCATCCCGGAGATGCGCAGGGACTTGGCCGGTGGGATGGGTTCGCACATAGGCTAAGGCCTGATCGATGCCAATAATCGTACTATTGCTTTTAGGGGCTGTAGCTATAGCCAAGACCGCCTGAGCGATGGGAATTTTTGCTTCCGGAAGACCTAACCATTCCAAGGCATTGGCAGCAGCATGGGCCTGCAGCATAACCATCGGATCAGCTAATCCTACATCTTCAGAGGCATGGACGATGATGCGGCGAACGATAAAGCGAGGGTCTTCCCCGGATTCCAGGAGAACTGCCAGCCAATAGAGAGCCGCATCGGGGTCGGAACCACGCATGCTTTTGATAAAGGCAGAGATAATATCATAGTGGTTATCGCCATCCTTATCAAAGCGCATCGCTCTTTGCTGGATAGATTCTTCGGCTACTTGCATAGTGATATGACGAACTCCCGCCTCGGGAGGGGTAGTTAGAACAGCCAGTTCCAAAGCATTTAAGGCCCGCCGCAGATCACCATTGGCATAATTAAGCCAATGCTCCCAAGCCTCCGGGTCGATCTGCACGGAATAATTCCCGAGACCTCGTTCTTTATTCTTGAGAGCTTGTTCCAGGCCTCTGCGAATGTCCTCAGCAGTAAGTGGTTGCAGACGAAATAGAGTAGAACGGCTTAAAAGTGCGGAGTTAAGCTCAAAGAAAGGGTTCTCTGTAGTGGCACCGATAAAAGTAATGGTTCCGTTCTCCACCGCCGGGAGCAGTGCATCTTGCTGTCCTTTGTTAAAACGATGGACTTCATCGCAAAAAACCAAGGTCTTTTTTCCATAGAGATGAAGTTGCTCCGTGGCTCCCTGGATGATTTCCCGAATCTCTTTGACTCCTGAGGTCACTGCATTAATGCGCACAAAGCCGGATGAGGTGGCGTTGGCAATAACCTGTGCCAAAGATGTTTTGCCGGTTCCGGGAGGACCATAGAGAATGAGGGAGGTAACCCGGTCGGCTTCGATAGCACGGCGCAGGAGTTTGCCGGGGCCGATGATTTCTGATTGGCCAATATATTCATCAAGGGACTGAGGACGCATTCTTTCGGCAAGAGGTGCTACTTGATGGGGATTAAAGGAAGCAGAAAATAAGTCCATGAGGTAACAAATCCTTTCTTGAATTATATTCAATATGTAATGTGAAGCTTATAAGCAGTATTAACTACTCAGAAAAAGATCCTTCGCCTATGCTCAGGATGACATTGCACATGGGGGTCTACTCTCAGTATACTTTGATTTTGTGGTTGAATCAAAACAAGCTCCAAAACGTTCGGGTCATTCTGAATGCAGTGAAGAATCTTAGCCAAAGCAAAAAAAGGAACTCTCCCAAAAAAGGATTGATCTGGAAAGTGGAGATAATGCAAGGGAACCTTAAAAATTTCTTAAAAAAATCTGAGCAAAATGGTCGGGTATCTTCTTGACAAATCCCGAGTGTTTTAGTAAGATATCCTTGAAAAAAGAAATAGCTATAGCTGGTTTACTATATGGATAATAGAGAAAAGGAGTGGAGGATTTGAAGCTATCTACGAAAGGCCGCTATGGTCTCACGGCTATGGTTGATCTAGCTTTAAATTCAGGCGAAGGGCCGATCTCCCTAAAAAGTATAGCCGATCGACAGGGACTGTCCGAGCACTATCTTGAACAACTTATATCCGGTCTGCGTAAAGCCGGACTGGTAAAGAGTATTCGAGGGGCCCAAGGTGGTTATGTCTTAGGTAAGAAAGCCGAAAAAATAAGAATTGGCGATATTATTAGGGTATTGGAGGGGCCGATTGCACCGGTGGAGTGTGAGTCCAGCAGCGATCCTGAGTGCTGTCAGAAGTCGGACTACTGTGTGACCAGGACTATTCGGGAGAAGGTCCGTGACCCCATTGAAGATGTATTGGATTCCATCACCTTGGCTGACCTGGTAAAAGACCCTCAGACCATGAACTCCATTGCCGACTCTGAATAAAACTTATTTTTCTGAGAAAATCTTATTTAATCAAAGTTTACTTAGGAGGAACCATAATGCGTAGAGTTTACCTTGACCATAGTGCTACAACTCCAGTCGATCCTGAAGTTGCCAAGCTTATCATGACTTATTATACAGAGAAATACGGAAATCCTTCCAGTGTTCATAGTTTTGGTCGGGAGGCCAAGGCGGCCTTAGAGACTGCCAGAGAGTCTGTGGCTAAGCTACTGGGAGCAGACCCACGGGAAATTACTTTTACCAGCGGCGGTACCGAAGCAGATAACCTTGCCGTTATCGGAACGGCTGAGGCCCTGAGTAAAAAGGGAAAACATATTATTACTTCAGCGGTGGAGCATCACGCTGTCTTGGAAACCTGCGAATTTCTCGAAAAGAACGGTTATGAACTCACGATTATTCCTGTAGACGAAGAGGGAATAGTATCGGTAGCGGATGTCGAAAAGGCTATTCGGCCGGATACGATCTTGATTACCATCATGCATGCCAATAACGAGGTGGGAGCTATCCAACCCATTGCCGAGATCGGCAAACTTGCCCGGGAAAAGGGCGTAGTCTTCCATGTCGATGCAGTACAGTCCTTTGGTAAGCTCCCCATTGATGTAAAGGCCATGAATGTAGACCTGATGACCGTATCCAGTCATAAGATCTATGGACCTAAAGGGGTAGGGGCTCTTTACATTCGTAAAGGGGTAAGGGTTATTCCTCGCATTTATGGCGGCGGGCAAGAAAAGAAACGCCGCTCCGGGACAGAGAATACTCCCGGAATTATCGGTTTTGGTAAAGCCTGTGAGTTAGCAGCGGAACGGATGGAAGAAGAAGCCCTTCGGGAGGCTAAACTGCGGGATAAACTCATGAACGGTATCCTGGAAAAAATAGATTATGTTAAAATAAATGGACCACGCGGAGAAAAACGTCTCCCTGGAAATTTGAACGTCAGCATTCAATTTGTTGAAGGGGAAGCGCTCCTTTTAAGTCTCGATATGATGGGCATTGCTGCTTCCAGCGGCTCGGCCTGCACATCAGGCTCCTTAGATCCCTCTCATGTCTTACTGGCAATGGGACTCAGTCACGAAATTGCTCATGGCTCCCTCCGTTTCTCCTTTGGTCATCAAAATACCGAAGAAGATGTGGATTACGTCCTTGAGCAACTACCCAAAATAGTTGAACGGTTACGGATGATGTCCCCCCTTTATGATCAGGCCAAACATAGAAAATGCGAACAAGCCCAAGCCCAATAAGGAGGAATGAAAGATATGTATACTGAAAAAGTTATGGACCATTTTATGAACCCCCGCAACGTTGGTGAGATTGAAAACGCCGATGGAGTAGGTGAAGTAGGAAATGCCAAATGCGGCGATATTATGCGTATTTATTTGGATGTAGACGGAGATATTATTAAAGACGTTAAATTTAAAACCTTCGGCTGTGGGGCTGCTGTAGCCACCAGCAGTATGGTTACGGAAATGGTTAAGGGCAAGACTATCGAAGAAGCCCTGAAAATTACAAACGCTGCTGTTGCTGAAGCCCTTGATGGACTTCCTCCGGCTAAGATGCACTGTTCCAACTTAGCTGCTGATGCTTTGCATGAAGCTATTAAGGACTATCACGAGAAGCATAAAAAGGCATAGGGATGAAAAGATGGCGCTTACCGAAAAGAAGAAGGTAATTGTCGGCATGAGCGGCGGTGTGGATAGTTCCATGGCCGCCGCTTTGCTTAAGGAAGAAGGATATGAGGTAATCGGTATTACCCTCCAAACCATCCCCTCCGGGGGTCCGGATGATGTGGGAGGATGTTGTTCGATTACATCCATTGATGATGCCCGTAAGGTAGCTTATCAATTAGGTATACCTCATTACGTTTTGAACTTCCGGGACATATTTGAAGAAAATGTTATAGATTATTTTACAAATGCTTATTTGAGTGGGGAAACTCCCAATCCCTGTACCATGTGCAATCGGGTTGTCCGTTGGGGGGAGTTTTTGAAGAAGGCCAGGGGCTTAGGTGCAGATTATTTGGCCACGGGGCATTACGCCAAAGTCTTTCAAGATCCCCGGAGCGGGCGCTATCTCATGAGTCGGCCGGTGGATACCTGGAAGGATCAGACCTATATGCTCTATACTTTGACTCAAGAGCAATTGAAGCACACTTTGTTCCCCCTTGCGCAATATAAGAAAGAACAGATACGGGAAATGGCTGCACAGCGAGGGCTGCTGCGTGTCTCACGAAAGCCCGATAGCCAAGAAATCTGCTTCATTCCCGATGATGATTACGTTTCCTTTCTTCGCGAAAGAGTCCCAGGTAAGATTCAACCGGGGAATTTCGTGGACAAAGAGGGGAAAGTTCTAGGCAGACACCAAGGCTTGGTGAACTATACCGTTGGTCAGAGAAAAGGCTTAGGAGTAACCTTTGGTAAACCCATGTTCGTGATCGGCTTTAATGTTGACCGCAATGAAGTGGTTTTAGGCGAGGACCAAGAGGTTTACGCGAACTCTTTGCTGGCTACTGATTTGAACTGGATAGCAATACCTAAGCTCCAAGGTTCCTTGGACGTAGAGGCGAAGATACGTTATAAAGCGTCTCCCGCCCCGGCGAAAATCACCCCCCTTAAAGATGCTGATTCAATTCCTGGGGCCATCGGCCCTGTTATCAAAGTTGAATTCGCAACTCCTCAACGGGCCATTACCCCTGGTCAAGCCGTAGTCTTCTACCAGGGAGATCTAGTGGTAGGGGGCGGCAAAATTATTACCGGCCCACGGGGATAAGTGAGATGAGGGGACAGGAACCTTGTTTCACCTGTCTCCTTAATTCGCAAAAATTATATTAGTGAATGAATGAGCAAGCAAATTAGTGGGCATAGTAGCATAGAACCATAAAAAATTTTAGAAGGAGGGGAAAAATGCGACGCACACGGGAAATCCTTGGTTTACCTGTTTTGAGTATTAGAAGCGGAGACCAGATTGGTTGGGTTAAAGATGTGGTTTTCGATGAGGAAAGCAGGAAAATTAGCGGAATTCTCTTGGAAAATGCGCACATTTTTCACTCTACAAAAGGCATTCCCCGTGAATATGTTGCAGCGGTCGGGAAAGATGCCTTAACTGTCACGGACCATGTGGTTCAAGGGATTCAGGGAGTTAAATGGTCACAAAAAGTTGGTAATCAAGTATTTACCCAAGGCGGGGAAGCAAAGGGCACGATTGAGGATGTCTTTCTTGATGATTCAGCTGAGACCATTGTTGGGTACGAGGTTTCAGATGGCCTATTTTCCGATCTATTTGAAGGTCGCGGCACAATTTTACAAGCAAACATTATGGTAGATGGGAAAGATGTCTTAATCGTTGAAGACCAGGTATCCCCCTGGGACAAAGGAAATGAAGGGGGTTCACTATCATGAATTGTCCGGTTTGTAGTGGTCGTGCCATCGGTAAGGTCGGGGTAGGTCAGTTTTACTGTTGGGATTGCTGTGTGGAATTCACCAGCAATACGGACCAAGTTGTTATCTATGACTTAGCCGAGGACGGCTCCTTAATTGCCTGGGATGACCCGGCACTGGATGGAGCGGTCAGTGAGGCGGCAGCGGAGTAGAAGATAATAAGGAGGGATATACCTTGAAATCAGGACAAGTTATTGGCGGCATGGTGGCGGGTAGTCTCCTAGGTATTACAGTTGGTTATATGATGCGTCCCCGCAACAAAACCATGTCTATAATGCGTAAGGGTATGAAAAGGATGTTTTAGTCTCTCCGGTTCCTTAAAAATTATGATTCGCCTAGTACTCGTAAGAGCGTAAGTCGGCATTTGGCTGACTTACGCTCTTCGATGTGCGCCACGCATGGCGATTAACTAGACGGTGAAAGTCCGTTATGGGGGTATGTAGCGACCAACCATTAGCTTAAGGCAAGGGTGTCCATCGCGAGGTGGAATCTAAAGGAAGCCAGCGGCAAAGTTCCGACCCGAGGAACACGAATAACATCAGGCGCGAAACGTGGGGTGAGACTGCATCACAAGTCAAAGCCCAAAAGCTACACAGACACGTCAGCGTAAATGTTGCGGGTACATGGAATTAAAGTGAATCGTCTTACCGTGGGAGGCCTCACGGACAGGTGGAAACAGAGTAAGAAACCTGGTTGAAACAAGATTTGTCGTGAGGAGTCAGCCGAGGCCATAGTACAGAGGTGTTCTAGACACCGAAGGAAGGGCCGAACCAAAGGAGGTGTGGGTCAATGAAAGTTACTGAAAGTGGCAATTTAAAACACAGACAACTTCGCTTTGAAGACTATCTGCAAAGGGTATCTGCGGAACAGAAAGAGTATGCAGAAGTGTGCGTGTCACCGAAGATGGCCGAAACCGACAACACCAACACAAACGAGCAGACAGAAGGATTACTTGAGCAAATCCTGAGTACCGACAACCTAAACCAAGCTTACAAGCAAGTGAAAAGGAATAAAGGTGCTGGTGGAATTGATGGCATGCAGGTGGATGAACTTCTACCCTTCCTGAAAGACCACAAGGAAGAACTCGTGGAATCTCTCTGGGATGGGAAGTACCGTCCAAAACCCGTGCGGAGGGTAGAAATACCGAAAGAAAACGGGAAGACAAGAAAGCTGGGAATACCGACCGTCGTAGACAGGCTAATTCAACAAGCGATAACACAGGTGCTAAGCCCCATCTTCGAAAAACAATTCTCAGACAACAGCTTTGGATTCAGACCGAAACGGAGTGCCCATGACGCCCTGCGAAGATGCCAGAGAAATATCGGTGATGGCTACAAATACGTAGTGGACATGGATTTAGAAAAATACTTCGATACGGTCAACCAAAGTAAACTCATCCAAATCTTATCGGAGACGATAAAAGATGGAAGAGTCATCTCCCTAATCCACAAATTCCTCAGAGCAGGAGTTATAGTTGAGGGATTCTTTGAAGAAAGCTCGGAGGGCGTACCGCAAGGTGGGCCCTTAAGTCCGTTACTTGGCAACATTATGCTAAACGAGTGTGACCATGAGCTAGAGAAGCGGGGGCACCGTTTTGTACGCTATGCAGACGATATGATGATTTTCTGCAAAAGCAAGAAAGCGGCAAATCGCACTTTAGACCACATTCTACCGTACATCGAGGGAAAGTTATTTCTCAGAGTAAATAGGGAGAAAACCAAGGTCGCTCACGTAAATTATGTCAAGTTTCTTGGATATAGCTTTTACATCTACAGAGGAGAGGGGCGTCTGAGAGTCCACCCCAAAAGCATCCAGAAGCTTAAGGATAAAATCCGAGAAGCAACTGGACGAAGCAACGGTATGGGAATCGAGGAACGTAGGAAGAAGCTCAACCAAATCGTACGGGGCTGGACAAATTACTTCAAACTAGCCGATGCGAAAAGTCTGCTTGCAAAGTTAGACGAATGGCTGAGAAGTCGCGTAAGAATGGTGACCTGGAAGCGATGGAAGAGAATCCGAACGCGATTTGAAAACCTCAAGAAAGCAGGCATATCCATAGAACAAGCATGGATGTGGGCAAACACAAGAAAAGGCTACTGGCGAACAGCCCATAGCCCTATTTTGACGAAAGCCCTATCCAACGAACGCTTCAAGCGAATTGGGTACCTTAGCTTTAGTGAGTGTTATTCTGCGAAGTAATGTGTAAACTTTGGAACCGCCGTATACCGAACGGTACGTACGGTGGTGTGGGAGGTCGGCCACTCAAATAATGGGTGGCCTCCTACCCGATTAATTCGGCTGGCATCATGCGGGCTGGTCCTTAAGTACTTACTATAGAGATTTACCGGCGGTATAAAATACCAAAAAACAGGGAAAGACATTCTTGTCCGATGGCTAACCACCATTAAGACTTCCACTCCCTAAGTAGGAGCTAAGTGGCGCCAAGTCCGGACGAGTCAACTAACTTCAGATAGAGTTAAAACTCTACCTGAACATTCCTTTATAGACTGTGAAATGGAGATACAGGAAAAGGTGGGGGGAACGATGAAAAAGGAAAAGTGGCGTTGGGTTTTCCTGACAATAATCGTTTTATTAAGTATATTTTTGATCCTCTCTGTGCGCTCTATCTTAAGTCCGTTCATTTTGGCCCTTATCTTAGCTTACTTATTAGCCCCGGTGGTTGAAAATCTAATTAAGCGGGGAGTAGGGCGGAGGCTGTCAATCGCTATCGTATTCGTAGGGATTCTCCTGGGCATCGGGCTGTTGATCTTCATCATTATCCCCAAACTTTACCTGGAACTATCGAAGCTTACCCTAGTTCTCCCGACAACTATCCAAACCCTTGAACAGACAGTTCAAGGGTTTAGGGACAACTTCCGGGCCACAGGACTTCCTCATCAAGTAGTCACTGTTTTGGACGAGCATTTAGCAGAAGGGGAATCATTTTTAGTAAGTTGGCTCGAGGAATTTCTGGATAATCTGCCACAGCTGCTGACTTCCATGAGCTTACTAATCTTATCGCCGGTTATTGCCATTTACTTACTGGCAGATTGGCAACGTCTGCAAACGGGTTTTCTACGGATTGTTCCCCAGCGCAAACGCGTTGCTTGGCAAAGAGTGACCCAGGATATGAGCCACATTGTCCGTAGTTTTATCCGTGGGAATCTCCTGGTAGCCATAATTGTCGGCATTCTATGTGGAATCGGTGTAAAGCTTGTGGGGATGGATTATGCTTTGCTGATTGGAGTTCTCTGTGGAGTTTTTGATTTAATTCCTTACTTCGGTCCGTTGATCGGTGCTATCCCTTCTATACTGCTCGGCCTCATCGTATCCCCTTTTATGGCCATCAAGGTGGCTATAGTGATCCTCATCGTTCAGCAGTTAGAAGGTAATGTCATTTCCCCTAAGCTAATGGGTGATAGCGTTGGCTTGCATCCCCTCTGGATCATTTTTGCCTTGCTGGCCGGGGGAGAAATCGCCGGTTTTTGGGGAATGCTCTTTTCAGTACCAATAGCCGCTGTTTTACGAGTAATTATTCGTCATATCTATTTCTGGCTGGTTTCTTCCGAGATGAAGTCAGATGCTTAGTCAGGACGTGATCCAACTATTGAAATAAAACCTCCCTTGAACCAGATTGAATGGCTTAGGGAGGTTTTGCTTTTTGTGAAGGAAATAGCTGCAGTAAGAGGGCCTTACCATGATAGTGTGGTATTATTAAAAATATTCCTTTTATCGCACTTCGAAAATAAAACGTGAAGAATTAATTAAAATGGCGAAAAGTGTAAGAAAATAGGTTTAATTTTATTTGAAAAAAGTGTTATTAATACCCTCCCTGATTCGTTTATTAAGTAGAACCGTAAAAAACAAACGAAGGAGGGAGGTGATTTATTATGAAGAAGAAAGCGATAATGGCGATTTTATTAACGGTTCTTTTAGTTGGTTCGATTCCCGCAACCGTCTGACTTATTGCTTATTATAAACCTTCGGCTGCTGAACAATTTCCGGCATCATATGATTCTATCATACTGTCTTGGGACAGTTCAAAAGGTGACTTCTACTCTTATAATACATCTAACTCTAATTATAATAGTCTCAAAAGTCCTGCAGGAGCATACAATGGAACATTAGTCTTTAATTCATATGACTATAGATATTCTATTTTTACTTCTGAACAATATGTAGCGGCATATGTTACTCCAATAGCTTCTGGGTATTTAGATTTTGCTGTTGAATATCAACATAGTTTTACTAACTTTATGTTTAGCGGGACACTTGATCCATTAGTGCAATTTTCCGGCCTTGGAATAGTCAAAGGTTCTATAGGTGCTAAAATAAACTGGGCTCCTCAGGAAAATATTTGGTATAAAAGTGATATTAATGCAATAAATATGCCATAGTTTTAATCGTTAATCACAAAATTAAATGCTAGTTACAACTAGCATTTAATTTTGCTTATTTCAACTAGGGTTGGTGGTATGGAGGAATTTGGATATGCCTTATAAAAAATATACTTTGTTTTTGATTCTATCCATTTTTGTAATTTTTATTTCGGGATGTAATAAGCAAACTAATGAAATTGAACCCGGCAGGGTCACCGAATCCCATTATTACAGTTTAATGTATGGTGTTTTTAACTTTGAATACCACAATAAGTTATGGGAATACCAAAATGTAGTTGAGCATGCTTTGAAAGCTGAAACGGCTTCAGATTTAAGCTATTTACATGGATTACTCGAAGGATATACGTATGATAGTGCTCAAATTATCTTGCTGATAAATAGCACAAATAAACCTAATATGCCCCAAACTTTTGATAAAATTGTAGTGCCGGTATTACAAGAATCAGCAATTACAGTTATTGTGGAGCTTAACAAATACTTTGAAAATCTTATTGGAGAAACGGAAGATATTAAATCTCTGAAGAGCAAACTTGAAGACTTAAAGGCAATTTCTGAATTGCTTGATGAAATATCTTATATTGATCTGGATAAAGCAACTAAAGATCAGATTGAAACTTATGAAGTAAACACTAAAAAAATCTTAAGCATTATCAACTAATTCTATAGGAAGTGGAATTAGAATTAAATTAAACTTAGGGGCTGGGTATACAATCGGAACGACAGGATGGACTGGTAATGTTGATCCGCCTAACCAGAATGGAGCGACTGGTGACGTTGGAGGACCTCAATTATGAGCCGATCTATCAAGCTGTTCCCCTGCCACAAAGCCGGGCGTTTTCGATTGTTAATGGGAAAGAAAACGAGCGGTATATTCCCCAAAAAATAAATATGATAGGTATCTCTAACAATACAATTATGGGCATAGGGGACGAGGGTACATTTTTTGGTCCGGTTGGCGAAAATATCTTCGGCGCAATCCCTTATAAATCGGGAGAAATAGTCAAAATCGCGGCCGGCCGATTGTTTTACGTTCTCTTGACAGCGGAAGGATCTTTGTACCTGTGGGGAGATAATTTTCGTGGTGAACTTGCCAGCGGCGATTATCAACTGCGCAAGGTTCCCCTTTTCAGAAGTTTTGCCGAGGACCCGCTCCGGGATGTTGCTGTGGGCCCCAGTCATATCCTGGCTCTAACACGCTCCGGAAAGGTACTGGCCTGGGGGGACAATGCCAGGAATCAGTTAGGCTTGACGGACCGGAAAGAAGCACTGTCACCGGAGAATGTCGCTTTTCCGGAAAAAATTACTTTGATCGCTACCGGCTTTCATCACAGCTATGCCCTTGGAGAAAGCGGAAAGCTCTATGCCTTTGGTGCTAATGATTATGGGCAGCTGATGACCGGAGATCAGACATCCCGGGACACGCCGACCGTAGTCGATATGCAATCCGTCGTAGCCAATCCGGACCCGGTTATTATTCCGGAGTTTAGCCAGGAAGTCGTTGCGGCGGCAACCATGGAGGCCTTTCTTACGGAATCAGGCAAGGTGTTTACCAAAGGACCCGGCGAAATGGGGACGCTGGGAACGGCAACGGCGACTAGCCATGAGGAGCCAACCTATGTTCCGATGCTGGATACCATCACGCAAATCGAAGCGGGCCTCTATGCATTTACGGTGCTGACCGCCAAGGGCGAAGTGTACAATTGGGGACTAAGCCAATTCAATTCACTTGGCCATGACCATCGCGCGGATAAATGGTACCTTACTCCAACCCGAGTTCCCCTGCCCGAAAAAATAACCAAAATATGCAGCGGCATGTACAGCACAGCAGCTTTAGCAGAGAGCGGGAACTGGTACATGTGGGGAGACAATACCTTTGGAGGATTGGCGACCGGGACTATGGAATATGTAGCCGGTCCGGTTAAAATCGAGACGCCAGTTCCCTTTGCCGAGATATTTCCCAGCCGGAGCTATTGGCTGGCCTTGACCGCAGAAGGCGAAGTCTACCAGTGGGGAACTTGGCAAAATAAATTTGCCGAGGAAATGTATATGCCGAATGTTCAGATGCAGGACCTTAAGTACCAAAAAATATCCTTGCCGGAAAAAGCAATTAAAGCCAAGTCGGCAGCCTACGATAATTTTGTTTTATCGGCAACGGGAAATCTGTATGCTTGGGGATTTAGATTCAGTCAGGAGCCCCGGCTATTCCTAGAAAATGTTAAAGACTTCGTGGTTTCACCCCGGGAAAGCGATTTCTTAGCTGTAACCCATGACGGAAAAGTCTATTACTGGGGATACAACTTAAGGGAACCTTATACGCCAGTAGAGATCAAATACCCTGAAAAAATAAAGGCAATTTTCCCGGGGGAAGGAATCTTCTATGCAGCCGGGGAAGAGAATATGTATATGGCCTATAGCACTTGGATTCAGGAAGGGATGAAAACCAACGAGTTTCCGGTGAAGGTAAGCTACCGTTTTAAGGAATAGAACCACGTACTCATAACCCAAATGGTTTTTCTATGGCATTAGCCAATATCCATCCCCACCCCCACCCAATAAGCCATTGCCTATGTAAAATTCCAGTCCGATGCAAAAATGAAAACCTCCTTGAACCATAACGAACGGTTTAGGGAGGTTTTGCTTTTTATGGAAGGAAATATCTTAATTAGGTTGAATTATTAAATTTAAGCGGAGAAGGCTGGCAGGGCAGAGAACTATTGGCAAAAGGGGGTAAGCCTTAAATGCAGTTTCTTTTGTTAGTAAAAATTAATGGCAATAGCCGTAATAAGCTTGAGTATCTATACTCTCTGTATAAGGAAGATATGTTTTATGTGGCTTATAGTATATTAAAAGACTATCATTTGGCTCAGGATGCAGTCCACTCAGCCTTTATTAAAATGGCGGATAAATTGGATAAAATTGATGAAGTAAATTGTAAAAAGACTAGGGTATTTATAATTATTATTGTAAGAAATACGGCTATTGACATACAGCGAAAAAGAAACCGCACAGATTTATCTTTAGATGAACTGGAGAATTTAATATTTGACAATTCTGAATCCGTTGAAGATGAAATAATTAATGCTGAAACCTTTAACCATTTACTAAAAAAGATCGGGGAATTACCTACCGCCCATGGTGACTTAATCCTTTTAAAATATGTCTACCATCTGTCTGATCAGGAATTAGCTGAGATGATGGGAATTAGATTGGAGAATTTGAGGGTAAGAATCAGCAGGGCACGAAGGAAGTTGATAGCGATGTTGGCAGAGGAAAAGGAGGCGGTGAACAATGGATAAGTCGTTATCTCATAAAGAAGCTGCCAAAGAAAAAATGATGGACGCCTTGATGGAATATGCCGGAAGCTGCCAGCTAGATCACATCTGTGAAAATGTCGATGCGGAAAAAGAGAGGTTTTATCAAGAGAATCCTTTTCCACCTGAATTAGACGCACGTGTGAAGAAGTTTATTAGATATAGGCAATTCAGGGACGGATTTCTCAATGTATGTAAGAAGGGCTCAAAAGTTCTCCCAAAGGTAGCAATAGGCTTGATAGTAATATGCTTAAGCATTGGCGTGTTAGCGGCCACCAGCGAAGCAGCCCGGGTCAAAATCTTGAATTTCATGATAGAGGCAGAGAACGAATTCACGAAAATCCGTTTTCAGCCTGGCTTAGAAAAGGAAGCACAAAACGACAAGGTGTCTAAACCGGAAGGGATACCTGAGCCTTGGGGCAATGTGTATATCCCGGAATATATTCCGGAAGGTTTTAAGATCGTCAATGCGGAAACCTATGCTTCGGCTAAAATCATCTATTATGCCAATGAACAGGGCGAGCAGATTGAATTTAACCAGTATACCAGTGAAACCATGGAATTAATGATCGATACGGAGGAGGCCCAAGTGGAAAAAGTTCTAATCAATGGTGTGGAGGGTTTTATTTCTGAAAAAGAGGGCTTTACCACGGTAGTATGGCATAATCAAGAGCATTCATTTTATCTCGCTTCGGAAATAGAACGGGGAGAATTAATTAAAATGGCGAAAAGTGTAGGAAAATAGGCTGATTTTACTCTGAAAAATGTGTTATAAATCACCTCCCTGATTCGTTTATTAAGTAGAACCGTAAAAGCGAAGAGGGGAGGGATTGCAGACCACATGAAAAAAAAGGGTTCCCGAAGTCTAATCATTACTTTAGCTGCCATTTTTGCCGCATAACGGTTTTCGGCTAGAAATTAATACTAGTGATTAAGGAGAAAGTTTATCTTTCTTTAGAAAGGAGTATTTATTTCAAAAGCTAATTGTTTATTAGGTTTATAATTTCATATTTACAATATATGGAGATAGTAACATGAACAATATAGGCAAAAAAGGTATTGGTGCATTCCTTCAGTTATTAATAGTAATGATGATTGTTTCCGGATGTACTACTAATACCAAAGTTTTAATTCAAGCTAATCAGGTAAATCTTGATAAGGAAATTAATAATATTAAGAAACATTTAAAACCTGGGTTTACGGATATTTTGTTTCACAAACTGGACATCTCAACTAATCCTGATGGTACGGTTTCAACAATAACCTGGCAACTTTTCAGTGAAAACAACTTAATAACTGTCAATGGATTTAATGGAAACTATGATATTGTATATAACGATGAAACAAACATTTCGTTTGCACATACCGTACCCGTAGAAACGACCATTAGAATAATTCAAGCATATGAATTATCAAATATATTCCGTGAAGAAGCCATTGTGACTTTTGTCCTCTCTGTTAAGTCGCTACCTGAATCCAAATCGATATATCCGAATTTTAGAGCGGTTTATATTATACAAGGTGAGGAAGTAAAAAAAGAAGATATTGAAAGCAATGAACTATACCTTCATGGTTTATATACATTCGACAATACTGCTACAGGGCGAGAATATATATTTAAGATTTACTAACTTAAGAGAGACAAAATCTACGGTGGCATGGCTATAGCACTATGCTGTATCAATTGAGACACCGATTCTTTATACCCAGTATTCCCTAGTCGGAGTTATTAGCAGCTATTAGCAGAAGAAGTGGAGCTGGATATAGTTCACTATGCCAAAAGGCAGTAGCGGTTTAAAGAGCAACAACAACGAAAAAAGTGAAAGTTGACAAATTCCCAGTCATTCCGCTATACTTGAGATTAATTTGTAAGATTGATGCATAAGTTTAAAACCGATGAGGGAACGAGTAATATAGTAATTCCTTTTTTAGAGAGGCGCCGGTAGGTGTAAAGGTGCCAAGGGGTTTTGTATGAAGGCTATTCCCGAGGGCAAGTTAACCTTGACGAGGCACCCGTTAAGTGCGATGACAGTAAACTGTCGCAAAGCGACCACTACTCGAACTTCGAACATCGAATATCGAACTTCGATAATGGTAAGCAGGGTGGTACCACGGAAATATCCCGTCCCTGATTTAGGGGGCGGGTTTATTTATTTTTATCCCACAATTGTCATACTGAGCGGAAGCGAAGTATCTTGACCTGATAAGATCCTTCAGTCGTTCCTCCTTCAGGATGACACCCTAAAGTAGGACATTCACATTTATTCACCTTAAGGAGGAATTACCATGTATACAGGTAATCAACTGCGAGAAATGTTTTTGAAGTTTTTCGAATCCAAAGGTCATAGAATTTTGCCTAGTGCATCCTTGATTCCCAAGGATGACCCTACCTTATTGCTCACGGTAGCGGGGATGGTACCTTTTAAGCCTTATTTCATGCGCAAAGTAGAACCGCCATTTCCTCGGGCTACCACATCCCAAAAATGCGTCCGTACTCCCGACTTAGAGGTCGTGGGAAAAACTGCCCGCCATCATACCTTCTTTGAAATGCTGGGGAATTTCTCCTTTGGCGATTATTTTAAAGGGGAAGCCATACCCTGGGCATGGGAGTTTGTCACAGAAGTCCTCAAACTGCCCATCGAGCAGCTCTGGATCACCGTCCACCCGGAAGATGAGGAAGCTAAAAACCTCTGGATTGAAAAAACCGGAGTCTCTCCCGACCGCATAAAATACGACCCGGAAAACTTATGGGCTGCCGGTCCGGTAGGGCCTTGTGGTTATTGCTCGGAAATCTATGTAGACTTAGGAGAAAGCCGTGGCTGTGGCAAACCGGGCTGTGCCTTAGGCTGCGATTGCGACCGTTTCCTTGAGATCTGGAATCTGGTCTTCATGCAGTACAATCGGGATGAATCCGGCATGCTTACTCCGCTGCCCAAACAAAATATTGATACCGGTATGGGGCTGGAGCGGATTGCTTCGGTAATGCAAGGGGCAGCCTCTAACTTTGATACGGATTTGTTCCTGCCGATTATCAATAAAGTATCTGAGCTGTCGGGCATACCTTATCATGATAACCCTAAAAACGATGTTGCCATGAAGGTGGTTGCTGACCATACCCGCGCCGTATCCTTCATGCTCTCCGACGGAATTCGTCCCGGCAGCGAGGGCCGGGGTTATGTTCTGCGCCGGATTCTACGTCGTGCGATTCGCTATGCCCGTCTATTAGGCATTGACAAGCCATTCCTGGAGCAAATTTTCTTGATTATCCAAAGAGACTACAGCCATCATTACCCTGAGCTTAAGGAAAATGAAAACTTCATTCTCAACCACCTGCGTTTAGAAGAGAAGAATTTCCAAGCAACCCTTGAGCAAGGAACCCAGATCCTCCTGGAAAAGGTTAAAGCCCTTCAAGAAGCAGGCGAAACCACCCTTAGCGGGGCTGACGCCTTCTATCTGTACGAGACCTACGGCTTCCCTGTAGAGCTTACAGAAGAAATGCTCATTGAGCAGGGAATAAATGTGGATATGGCCGGCTTTAATGCTGCGTCTGAAGAACATCGCAATTTGGCCAAAGAACAGTCCCAACAAATGAAAGCAGTCCAGGAAAGTGCCGTAATTACCGAAAAAACCAAAGCCTTGGGCACAACTCCTTTCCTTGGCTATGAGAAGTTAGCCATCAAGACTAAGGTCGAGGCTATCTTCCGTGATGGAGAAGAGGTAAGGGATGCTGCTGAAGGAGACGAAGTACTGATATTCCTAACTGATTCCCCCTTCTATGCGGAAAGTGGCGGACAGATCTCCGACTGTGGGGTCATCCGCACCCAGCGGGCTGAGGCCAAACTTACGGAAGTGAAGAAGGGTGTTACCGGAACCATCTATCATCGCTTTGTCCTTACCCAAGGAGTTCTTAATAGCGGAGATGAGGTTGAGGCTCTCGTAGATGAACAAGCTCGTCAAGCTACGGCCCGCCATCATAGTGCTACCCACCTTCTTCAAACTGCCCTGCGTACTGTGTTAGGGGAGCATGTTCAGCAAGCGGGATCCTTGGTCACCCCGGAGCGTCTTCGTTTTGACTTTACTCATTTTTCTGCACTAACACCCGTTGAGCTGCAGAAAGTAGAGGATATTCTCAATGAGGCCGTACTGGCCAATCTTCCCGTTGCCGCAGAAGAAATGAGCCTGGATGCAGCCAAGGCCGGCGGCGCTACGGCACTTTTCGGCGAAAAATACGGTGACACTGTACGGGTAGTCGACATGGGCGACTTCTCCAAAGAACTTTGCGGCGGAACACACGTCCGGGCTACCGGAGAAATCGGTCTGGTCAAAATCATCTCCGAAGGCGGTATCGGTGCCGGCTTAAGACGGATCGAAGCTGTCGCGGGAGTAGAAGCCCTCAATTATCTGCGTTCGCTTAATGATCAGCTCCAGGATATTGCGCAACTTCTTAAGGCCCAGCCAACTGATCTTAGCAAACGAGTCCAAGGCCTGATAACCCAAACAAAGGATTTGGAGAAGGAAGTTCAGCAGCTTAATGCTAAAGTAGCAAAGGCCGAAGTAGAGTCCCTCTTGCAGCAAGTCCAAGAGGTGGAAGGAGTCACGGTTCTGGCGGCTAAAGTTTCCGCTCAGGATATGGATAGTCTTCGCCATACGGCCGACCTTCTCAAGGATAAAATCAAGACCGGAGTGTTGGTCCTGGGGGCAGCGGCCGAGGGTAAAGTCAATTGGGTAACGGTTGTGACACCGACAGGTTTAAGCGGGCTTCATGCGGGGCAGATTATTAAGGAAGTGGCTAAAATCACCGGCGGCGGTGGTGGGGGTCGTCCCGACATGGCTCAGGCCGGAGGAAAAGAGCCTGCCAAACTGGGTGAAGCCTTAGCTAAGGTTCCAGGAATTATAAAAGGTTTTTTTTAAAATAGAGGAAATCAACGGTTTCGGGAGAATATTATTTGTTAAGTGAACTATACAGTGGAATACAGAAGAGAGTTTTAGGTGGCAAAGGGGGAACGCCAAGTGGACCGTTTAGAGCACACGATGATGTTTAAATCTCAGGGGGGGGATGTCTCACCCCAGGAAATTTTACAACAAGTGTATACAGCCTTAGAGGAAAAAGGGTATGACCCGATCAATCAGCTGGTAGGGTACTTGATGTCGGGTGATCCGGTTTATATTACGAGTCATAATCAGGCGCGATCCCTGATCAGGAAGCTGGAACGGTATGAGCTTCTGGAAGAGCTGGTTAGTTCATATTTAAAAAAAGAGTAATTTTGGGAAACCCTCACTTCAGGTGAGGGTTTCTGTGTGAGGTTATTGTGTTTTTTCCGCTACGGAGTCCTTGCCAGGAAAAGGAGATGTGAAACCGACCATGAGACAAGTAAAACTAGGCTGGCATGGTCCAGAAGTATCAGAGGTATGCTTTGGCAGCTTGGCTATTTCACCCTTGCAGGGGCGTGTAACTTTTGCGGAGGGCGTGCAAGTCCTTCGTTACGCCTTGGACCAGGGTATAAATTGGGTGGATACGGCAGAAATATATGATAACTATGCCCAGATCGCCGAAGCCCTTAAGGATCATCCGGAAGTAAAAGTGGTAAGCAAATCCTACTCCGTCACTGCCCATGAGATGGCGGAAAGTATCGAACGAGCCCGCCGAGGCTTAAATCGCGATGTGGTTGACTTTTTTCTTCTCCATGAGCAGGAAAGTGCCCTCACTCTGAAGGGTCATCAGGGGGCTTGGGAGGAGCTTCTAAAGGCCAAAGCCGATGGACGTATTCGCTATACGGGGATTTCTACCCATGCCGTAGATGCCGTCAGGGCTGGGGCTCTGCTTCCGGGAATTGATGTGATTCACCCCATAGTCAATCGCCAGGGGTTAGGGATTATCGATGGTGGTCTGGAAGAAATGCTTGAAGCTATCCGCTTTGCCGCGGAGCTGGGGATCGGTATCTATGCTATGAAGGTTTTTGGGGGAGGTCACTTGGCTCAAGACCCTCAAAGAGCTTTGGATTTTATCCGTGGCATCGAGGGAATTCAGGGGATGGCCTTAGGAATGTCCGGCAGAGCGGAAGTTGATTTTAACCTTAAATATCTGGCAGGAGAAAAGATTTCCGCTGATTTAAGGAATGCCGTATCCTATCGGGAGCGTCAATTATATATTGCCGACTGGTGTCAGGGGTGCGGTCGTTGCTGTGAGACCTGCCCTCAAGGTGCCTTAGCTTTGGAGGAGTCGGAGGAAGACGGCGCGCTGCAAGCCGTTGTCGATCGGGACCAATGTGTACTCTGCGGCTATTGCGGGAGAGCCTGTGCTCATTTTTGTTTAAAAATTGTTTAACTGATGAGGAGGTGTAGGAATGCGAATCATGGGTCTGGATTTCGGGGAACGGACCATCGGTGTAGCTGTAAGTGATGCTCTCCTTCTAACCGCCCAAGGGGTGAAGACGATCCGGCGTTCCAAGGGTGAAATCGAAGAATTAAGGGCAATCATCCAAGAGTATGAGGTCAAGCAGGTCGTTTTGGGGTATCCCAAGAATATGAACGGGACCCTAGGCCCTCGTGCCCAGGTCACCGAAGAATTTGCCGAGGTGCTTAAGGAAGAATTTGCCTTGCCGGTGAACCTTTGGGACGAACGCCTCAGCACTATAGGAGCAGAACGCTCTTTACTGGAGGCAGATCTATCCCGTGCCAAAAGAAAAAAAGTCATTGATAAAATGGCGGCCGTATTTATCTTACAGGGATACCTTGACTATCTAAGGGCTCAAAATGGGCAGAATAAAGGATAGATTTGACAATCATCCACTTGGGGAGTAAAATGACTATATCTTTAATAAGAGGTGAATTAAATGACCGAACATAAACATGGTCCGAACTGTGACCACGAGCATGACGTTGAAGAATTTGACACAATCATTCTAACCGATGATGAAGGCAACGATCATGAGTTCCTCCATCTCGATACGTTGGAAGTTGAGGGATCTACATATTTTGTCTTAATGCCTATCAGTGCCGATGAAGATGAGGAAGCTGATGAAGCAATTATCCTCAAGTTGGGCAAAGATGCTGAAGGCAATGAAATGCTCCTTGACATCGAAGATGATGAAGAGTGGGAAAAAGTTGCTGATGCTTGGGAAAGCATGGAAGAAGAAGAGTAAGCACGGGATTTTAAAGCAGCCAGGTTCGATTTATTATCGGATCCGGCTGCTTTTTGTTGTTAAGCAATTTATTTCCGGTCAAGTTATTTTGCTATAGCTCAAGTGTGACTTTTTATTGATAAGCTCAATATTTTTCGGCTAAATTGCAGACCCTATGGAAAGACATTTAAAAAACACTTCAATAAATTTCTTGGTGAGAAGGGGGAGGTCTTATGCGTCTTAATCGCAAGCATTATCTTTTTCTGTTCCTTGCTCTGTTGATCATTTCTGGCTGTACCAAGAATGAAGCACGCATATTAAATCCTACCCCGGATGCTGCATCCGATGATTCTATCCAGAATATGCCCATGGGGACAAGGCTGAGGGATTTGGACTTGGGGGGGATGACACCCCAGCAAGGGGAGGAGAAGATCAGGAGTTGGGCAGAGGACAAACTTGGAGAAAATCTTTTCTTAGTGTACAATGAGACAGAGATTCCCTTTAGTCCCGAGGAATTAGGCATTACTCTTGATTTTCCGCGGACTTGGGAAGAAATCCGGAAAAATCCTGGTCGGAACAGCGAGGCTTACTTAGCCGTTGATCACTTAAAAGCTAATCAGGTTCTCAAGGACAAGCTTTCCAAATTCAATCGTTCCGCGGTGGATGCAACTTTTAAGGTGAAAGATGATAAATTTCAGATTACCCCGGCTATTTCCGGACAAACTTTCCAAGCAGAGGCTATTTTGGCGGAGCTGGAGAAAGCTCCCCTATCAGACTTACCCCAACGAATTTCGGTCCAAAGCGTGGCAATTCCTGCTGCCATTACCACCGAATCGTTGCAAGCACTGGCTTTCGATGGCGTGATTGGGGAGTTTACTACTAAATACGATGTTAACGATAAAAATCGTACTGCTAATTTAGCGACGGCTGCTCAAAAAATGGATAAAACCCTTTTGAAGCCTGGACAAGTCTTCTCTTTTAATGAAACTATTGGACCCCGGACGGCGGAAACGGGATTTAAGGATGCTTATATCGTAATCAACGACGAATATGTAAAAGGGGTCGGAGGCGGGATCTGTCAAGTATCCTCCACCTTATACAATGCTGCTTTATTAGCCAATTTAGCCATTGCGGAAAGGCATCCTCATGCTGTGGTCGTAGCCTATATTCCTCTCGGGCAGGATGCTACAGTGAATTATCCGAACTTGGATTTGAAGCTGCGCAATGACACAAAAGCCTATATCTATATTCGTACCAAGGTCGATGGTGGTCAACTAACTATTAAGGTCTATGGCAAAAAAACCGGAACCAAGGTGCGTTTTGAAAAGGAAATTGAGAAGGAATTGAATTATCAAACCATCCGGAAAATCGATCCGGACTTAAGGCCCGGTACTGTTGTTCAACAACAAAAGGGAGATAAAGGCTATATTGTAAAGACTTGGAAGATTGTTACCGATGCCCAGGGCAAAGAGACTAAGCAATTGCTTAGCCGCGATCAATATGCGCCAACTAACCGAATCCTGAAAATCGGGGCGGATTGAAAGAGAACAGAGTTGGGAAAGAGAGAGTGAAAGAATGGGAAGAAGCAGGGTTAGAGGGATCCTTAGCAGTATATTTATTCTTGTTATTCTGGCCGGGGCCGGAGTGGCCGGTTGGTGGAACTGGGCCAATCAGCCTTATGCTAAGGAAGGGAGCGGGACGGAGGAGCGGTTTACAGTCACTCCTGGTATCAACGCTTCCCAAATTGCCGAAGCCCTTGAGCAAAAACATTTGATCCGCAGTGCCTTAGCCTTCCGCTTGTTGGCCAGCCGGCAAAATGTGGACTCCAAGCTTTTGGCGGGAGAATATGGATTATCTTCCAAAATGAATCTTCAAGAGACGATTAATAAGTTTTTGGAAGGGCCGGTAGCACATACAGCGAAGGTTACGATTCCCGAAGGATACACTACGGCCCAAATTATTGATGCTTTAGTCGGTAATGGTCTTGGGACTAAGGATGAATACCTGCGGGTAATTGCCAATGAGCCTTTTGAATATGCTTTTTTAACTGATATTCCTTCAGGGGCTAACCGTTTAGATGGCTTTCTTTTCCCGGATACCTACTTCTTTAATCCTCAAGCAAGTCCCAAGGAAAATATCAACCGGATGCTCAAACGTTTTGAACAAGAAGTCACCCCGGAAATATTGAACATACTGGCCCAGAAGAATTTGAGTATTCGTGATTGGGTGAATCTGGCGGCTATCGTGGAAAAGGAAGCCGGTAAAGATGCTGATCGCCCGATTATCGCCGGAATCTTTCTCAATCGCTTGAAGATTGACATGCCTTTGCAATCCTGTGCCACTATTCAATATGTCTTAGGAACCAATAAATACGTGCTTTCCCTGGAGGATATTCAGGTGGAGTCTCCTTATAACTCGTATAAGTATACAGGGTTGCCTCCAAGTCCCATCGCCAGCCCCGGTCATGCTTCCTTAGATGCGGTGGTCAACAGCAAAGCTACGGACTATCTTTATTTCTTAGCTACACCTAAGGGAGAGACTATATATGCTAAAACCCATGAAGAACATTTACGGAATCAGGCCAAATACATGAAATAGCTTAGAAAGGTTGAAATAACCTATGATAGAATATAGTCATTTAAAGAAGCCCGAACTCCTGGCTCCGGCAGGGGATTTTGAGAAGCTAAGATTTGCCCTGGCTTATGGAGCGGATGCCGTCTATATGGGCGGCCCTTCTTTTGGACTGCGCGCTTATGCCGGGAATTTTACTATGGAAGAAATGGGGGAAGCTATCCGTTATACCCATGAAGCAGGCCGCAAACTCTATGTGACTGTGAATATCTTTGCCCATGAGACGGATTTTGAAGAGATGGCAGAGTACCTGAAGCAGCTGGAAGCTTTAGGAGCCGATGCCGCAATCGTATCAGACCCTGGAATTATTACCTTGGCTAAGGAAGTGGCGCCAAAGCTCCCCCTACATTTAAGCACGCAAATGAATAGCACCAATTCCTATAGTATGCGTTTTTGGCTCAAGCACGGAATTGAGCGAGTAGTTCTAGCCCGTGAGCTAGGCTTTGAAGAGATAAAGGCAGTTCGGGAAAAGGTGCCCGGGGAGCTGGAGATGTTTATTCACGGAGCTATGTGCATGTCCTATTCCGGACGATGCCTTCTTTCCAATTATCTTACCGGCCGGGATGCCAACCGGGGCGAATGTACCCAACCCTGTCGTTTGGGCTATGGTCTCGTGGAAGAAAAACGCCCCGGCCAAGTGTTTCCTATCGAGGAGGATGAGCGGGGGACCTATATTTTTAATTCCCATGACCTTTGTCTCCTTCCGCATCTGCCCATGCTCAAGCCCTTGAATGTTGACAGCTACAAGATCGAAGGCCGCATGAAAAGTATTCATTATGTATCCAGTACTGTAAAAGTGTATCGGGAGGCTATCGATATCCTCTGGGATAAAGGGGAAGAGGAATTTAAGGCCAAACTCCCCGGTTGGCTGGAGGAAATGGATAAAGTGAGCCATCGTGATTACTCGCCGGGATTCCTCTTTGGCAAGCCCGGTGCCGAATCCCATAATATCGAAAGCTCGAACTATATCCGGGATTATGAATTCGTGGCCTTTGGTTTGGCTTCTGATAATCGTCAGCACCCGGAAATTCCGACTTCGGTCAAAAATGAATTCAGTCAGGGTTATTGGGTAGAGCAACGCTATAATTTCAAAAAAGGGGAAGTCATCGAAGTCTTTGCGCCGAAAGAGCAGCCCTGGTCCTTTGAAGTTAAAGGAATCCGGACTGTAGAGGGAGAAGAAGTAGACGTAGCCCGCCATGCCAAGCAGATTCTTAAGTTGGAGCTTCCTAAGCCCTTGCCGCCTTTTGCTATTTTGCGGAGGGCGAAGAAAGACAAGAAATAGGCCAGGCCTTGTTATGATGAGCGACAGCGAAGTATCTTAAACCGGAAAAAGATCCTTCGCACCTGCTCAGGATGACATTAGTATTGTCTTTGTCATGCTGAGCGGTAGCGAAGCATCTTGAAGCGAAGCATCTTGAACTAGAAAGAGATCCTTCGCAAAGGCAGGGTAAAATTAAAAATTTTAGAAGGTTCTATGATTTCGAAAGGAAAAATATAGATGAATAACGAAATACCTTTTGAGGATTCCGATGTGCTGATCAAGGCTCAAGTTCCTCGTTCGGAAATTCAAATGCTTTGTAAATATGTTGAAGGCCTCGGACACTTAGGAGTCGTCACCACCACCGACCGTATGGCCGGGGAGGTCCTGATCCAGACTACTAAATACGCCTGGCCAGACCTAAAAAAAGCTCTTGAAGCAATGCCCATTGCAATAAACTTCAAAAGTTAAAAATGTATGGATTAAAGTGTTTTTAAATCAACCTTTAAAGTCCTATTGACTGGAAATAAAGAAATGTAATATGCTGTTAGCGAGCCGGTAGGCCCAAGGTCCTAGGACTATAGGGAAAGAAGCATGCTTTGACATTATCCTTAGTATTGCTAAAGGGGGTATGGAATTACAAGTTCTTTCGGATAATTATGATAGCTTTACCGTTAAATAATTGGCTAAAAATTTCACTACGGTATTTTACGAAGGGCATTAAGAAGGATGAAGAAGAAATTACGTTCAAAACTTGGTGATATGCTTGTCGATTCCGGCAAGATTACACCCGATCAATTGGAAAAGGCATTGGTAATCCAAAAAAAGAAAAACGAAAAGCTTGGTAATATCTTTTTAGAAATGGGTCTAATCACGGAGCAGGACCTTTTCGAAATTCTTGAAGCACAATCAGGCATTCCTTGGCTCGACCTTTCCTTACAGTACATAGATCAAGAGGCCATCAACAAAGTTCAAGAACAATTCGCCAAAGCCAATAGCCTTATTCCCTTTAAAAAGGACGGCAATCTTTTGCATGTGGCAATGAGTGATCCTACGGACTTATATGTGATTGACGACTTGGAGATTATTACCAATTGCAAAATCGTAACTTATTTTTCTTCATCAAAAGAAATCGCCAACGCTATTGCACGGCACTATAGTAAAAAAGTAGTAGAAAAAGCTGTAGAAGACTTTAAAAAAGATTATGGAATTGACGATGCAAATGTTAATGAGCAAATGCTCTTGGAAATCAGCAACGCACCGATTGTCCGCATGGTCAATACGATCATCCTCCAAGCTGTCCAAGAACGTGCCAGTGATATCCATATCGAGCCGGGGCAGGACTCCTTAAGGATTAGATTTCGTACCGATGGAGAAATGTATGAGGTTATGAAGCCTCCTCTAGATACCCACGGTGCCATTGTCTCCAGATTAAAAATCATGGCCAAGATCGATATTGCCGAGAAAAGGATCCCTCAAGACGGCCAGATTGAAATGGAGATTGAAGGCTATAGCTTGGATTTGCGGGTATCCACTCTACCAACAGTATTCGGAGAGAAGGTAGTTATTCGGATCATCGACCGCAGCCGCTTCTTGAAAACAAAGGATGAATTAGGACTTTCCGAAAAAAACAGCATCCTTATGGATAAATTCCTTGCCGTGAATTCCGGTGTTATTCTGGTTACAGGACCTACCGGCAGCGGCAAGAGTACAACCTTATATACCATGTTGGCTCAGCTCAGTGATGTCCGCCGCAATATCGTGACGATCGAAGATCCTGTAGAGTATCGCATGAAGAACATCAATCAGGTTCAGGTTAATCCTAAAGCAAATCTGACCTTTGCCGGCGGACTGCGCTCCATCCTTCGTCAGGATCCCGATGTTATTATGGTGGGGGAGATCCGGGATAAGGAAACTGCAGAGATTGCGGTAAGGGCCTCCATTACCGGACATCTGGTTCTCAGCACCCTCCATACGAATAGTGCTATAGCGAGTATAGGCCGTTTAATCGATATGGGAATACCGCCTTTTTTATTTAATACATCCGTCGTTGGCATTATCGCCCAGCGCCTGGTCAAAAAAATCTGCCCTTATTGCAAAGCGGATTATACCCCGAATACCTCGGAATTTGAACTGGTTGCCTACTTTACTAAGGGAAATGAATCAGCCCTTCCCGCCAGACTTTCCTTCAAAAAGGGGGCGGGATGTGCCCGCTGTCACGGTTCGGGCTATTTTGGCCGCATCCCTATACATGAGTTTTTGATCATAAACGATGGTTTGCGCAGACTGATCAGTCAAGGCCAAGGGATCGAAGAGATGACGGCTTATGCACGCAGCCAGGGGTTTGAGACTCTGCAGGATAGCTGTATTAAATTGATTTTAGCCGGAGAAACGACTTTCGAAGAATTCACGCGGGTTGTTTACATATTGGACTGATATGCCGGAGGAGATACTATGGAATTCACCACTTTATTACAAGCAACGGTGGATAAGCAGGCCTCGGATCTGCACTTGACGGTAGGGATTCCGCCGATTTTACGTATCGATGGCCGGTTGGCGCCCATTGATGCCGAGCCCCTATCCACGGAAGCTATCTTCAGGATTTTGGAGCAGATCTTAAATCATTTCCAATTACAGGAGCTTGAGAAAAAAGGGGAATACGATTTTTCCCTTTCTCAACCCGGTCTAGGTCGCTTCCGGATTAATGCCTATCGCCAGCGCAATAGTTACTGTATGGCCATTAGGGTGCTTTCCGCAGGAATCCCGACCATCGAGGAGCTGAACCTACCACCGATCCTCAAAGAACTGGCTCTGAAGCAAAGAGGCTTGATCTTGGTGACCGGACCGACGGGAAGTGGCAAATCAACGACCCTTGCTTCCATGGTGGATTTTATCAACCGGCATACCAGCAGTCTTATTATTACCCTTGAAGATCCGATCGAATACCTCCACCGCCACCAGAAGAGTGTTGTCAACCAGAGAGAAATAGGCAGTGACACGATTAGCTTTGCCAATGCTTTAAGAGCTGCCTTGCGTCAAGACCCGGATGTGATCTTGGTGGGAGAAATGCGGGACTTGGAGACTATCGCTACGGCCATCACGGCGGCGGAGACCGGTCATTTGGTTTTGTCTACTTTACATACCCTGGGAGCGGTCAAGACCATCGATCGAATCATCGATGTCTTCCCCACAGAACAACAGGCCCAAGTAAGGATTCAGCTTTCCACTGTTTTGGAAGCTGTAATTTCCCAGCAGCTCCTGCCTAAAGCCAAAACCAAGGGCAGGGTGGCGGCCACGGAGGTGATGCTGGCAACACCGGCGATTCGCAACCTGATCAGGGAAGCCAAGACCCACCAAATCCAGTCACTGATCCAGACCGGTGCCAAAAGCGGGATGAAAACCATGGACATGAACATTTTGGAATTGGTAAAGTCCGGCGAAATCACGGAAGAAGTTGCTTTGAACCATTGTTTTGACCGGAATTTCCTCGAGAGAGAGGTGGGAAGATTCTTCGTGTAGGAAAATGGGGGAGAAAAAATGCCACTTTACAAATATCGGGCCCTAACCGAAAATGGAATGAAAATCGACGGCTTACGGGATTTTAATTCCAAAGATGAAGTGCTGGCTTTTCTCAGCCAAAACAATCAATACCCCATTGAAATCACGGAACATGTGGAAGGGGGGCGCACCCTCCGCTTTCTGGATAATTTCAGCAAAGTCAAAACCAAGGATTTGGCAGTTTTTTGTCGGCAATTTTATACAATGACCAATGCCGGGGTGATTATTTTAAACTGCTTAGATATCCTTCGGGTGCAGACCACAAATAGACTCTTACGTCAAGCTGTGGGGGAAATGTATGAAGCAGTGCAAAAGGGCAAAACCCTTTCGGAAGCCATGCAGGATCACCCCAAGATTTTCCCCTCTCTTTTGACCAATATGATCTTGGCGGGAGAGCTTAGCGGTACTATGGATATTGTGCTGGACAGAATGGCCACCCATTATGAGAAGGAAAATAAAATCAATGCCAAAGTCAAAAGTGCCATGATCTATCCGGTGGTTCTGGCCGTGATCGCCATCGCTATGATGATCGTTATGCTGGTATTTGTCTTACCGACTTTTGTGGGAATTTTCGAGGGCAGCAATGTGGCTTTGCCCCTGCCCACCAGAATGCTTTTAGGGCTTAGTGATTTTGTCGGACGGTACATTTTGGTGATCTTGGGAGCAGGTGTTTTAGGCGGGTATTTCGGGTTCCGCTTTGTGAAATCCGGTGCCGGTATGCTGGTAACCGACCGCCTCAAGCTCAAGCTGCCGGTGTTGAAAAAACTCTTCACCATGATCTATACCTCTCGGTTTACCCGGACCTTATCCACACTTCTGGCTAGCGGTACACCCATGATCCGCTCCTTGGAGTCAGTCACAGCCATCATTGGCAACCAAGTGGTTCAAAAGGGGATGCTGGAAGCCATTGAAGAGGTGAAGAAAGGGGTGAATCTTTCCGTTCCCATCCAGAATATGGGGATCTTTCCGCCCATGGTTCATCATATGATCGGCATCGGTGAGGAGTCGGGGGGCTTAGACGATATTATGGAACGCACGGCCGCTTACTATGATGAGGAGCTGGAGGCAACCATCACCGCCATGATCTCCCTGCTGGAACCCCTGATGATTCTGGTAATGGCCGTGGTCATCGGTGGGATGGTCATCGCCATGATGCTGCCGATCTTCAATATGGCGAGCGCTGTGTAGAGTAGCCATGGAGAGTGTAAACCGGTTCAATAATGCCAAAAGGCATTACTGATAAATTCACAAAAAACAAAGGAGGAAAAAGATGAAACGCTTTTTAAAAAACAAAAAAGGGTTTACCTTAATTGAGCTAATTGTGGTCATGGCTATCCTAGGAATACTGGCGGCAATCGCCCTGCCGAGGTTTTCGGGAATGCGCTCTGATGCAGCCATTAACGCAGACGCGGCAACGGCGGCCCAGATTGCCAATGTTTGCCGTATTCAGGAAGTCCAGACCGGAAGTGTAGTAGGGAGTTTATCCGCATTAACTGACCTTAACCTTAAAAATGCAAAACCAGTATCTAACAAAAATGCAACAGACGAGGCAACTGGTTTGTTCAGAATTAATGGGGGAGGAGACTCAACGTACAAGGTAATCTGGAAAGCTGCTACAACTAACAATAATGCGTGGCAATTATTTGAAGAAGGGAAAGAATTTACGAAAGATAATCCTGCCGCGGTAGCTCCATCCCCATAATAAAAAAATAATATGATCTACTTCACTTTATTTCTAGCCGGCCTTTTGGTCGGCTCCTTTCTAAACACTTGTATATCCCGGATTCCGGTGGCCGAGTCCATCTTTTTTTCCCCATCCCGGTGTCCTCACTGCAAGACCGGCTTAAGGCCCCGGGATTTAGTCCCGGTCTTAAGCTGGCTCTTTATCCGGGGCCGTTGCCGGTATTGCGGCGAACCGCTGAGCCGGCAATACCCGGTCGTCGAACTGTTGAATATGGTACTTTACTTGGCGGTATACGCGGTCTATGGACTGTCGGCAAAATCCATCTTCTACTTCATCTTAGTCAGCCTCCTGCTCGTGATCGCCGCCATTGATCGACAGCACCGGATGATTCCCGATGGCTTAAATTTAATGGGACTCCTTGGCGGCGGTATTTTTGCGGTCTTTGTTCCCGGCGGCACCGGATTGGTGAATGGTTTGGCCGGGCTGCTGATCGGTGGCGGCTTGTTTTTGCTGATTGCCGTAATAACTCAGGGGGCCATGGGGGGCGGAGATATCAAACTGATGGGGGTCCTTGGTCTTTGGTTGGGCTGGAAATATATTTTAATGACAGCCTTTTTTGCCTTTATGCTGGGAAGCATTGTATCCCTGGCCCTGTTGGCTTTAGGAAAAGTCAAACGCCAAGACTATCTTCCCTTTGGTCCTTTCATAGGGATGTCGGCGGTCTTGGTAATGCTGTGGGGAGAGCAAATTTTGGCCTGGTACCTACAGGTAGTGATTTAAAGACAAACATGATAGGAGAAAACGGAATGTTTTCCAAAAAGTACTTATCTTTGGAGTGGGGTTCCCGCAACATTAAACTGGTAACGGCTTTCCGAAAAAACCAGAGCGTAGGCATCGAGAAGGCCATTTTGCTTCCCCTGCCCGAGGGATTGTATCAGGATGGGAGATTTTCCAATATCGGCCAGGTTGCGGATTTGCTTCACGATGCCCTCCGCCAGCATCGAATCAAATGCAAAAGAGCTGTGGTCTCCTTGAACAGCCCCGGCATTATCTCCCGGGAACTATTGCTGCCCGCAGTTAAAGATAGCGAATTGCGTAGCATGGTGGACTATGAGCTCCAGCGCTTTCTGCCGGCCGAGTCCGGCAGCTATGTTTCCCAACATCGTGCCATCGAGAAAGTGGAGGAGGAGGGGACGGCGAAGTTAAGAGTTCAGGTGGCGGCTATGCCTAAGGCGATGGTGGCGGACAGCTATGATATTCTTAAACTGTTAACGTTAAAACCGGAAAGGCTGGATATCAATACCAACGGCTTCGGGCATTTGATCAGACCGGGTGCTGTAATTAATGAGTCAAGAGTCATCGGAGAGGAGACGTTGGCTTTTTTTGACATTGGTCACTCCTATATTACCGTCAGTATCTTCGCAGGGGGAATTCTGCGTTTTACCCGGTTGCTGGAAGGCGGAAGTCAGGAGTTGCCGGAAATCCAACCGGGTATTTATAGCTATAGTACTGAGATCGTCAGCTCGGTTTTGGAGAGTTGGGTAACCAAAATCCTGCGCATTATTCAATTCTATGAGAATCGCCATAAAACAATGATTAGAGCAGCATACATTTACGGGGGGGCTGCCTGCCTTAAGGGAATTAGCGAAGGATTAGGTGAGCAGTTAAACATTCCTATCGCTAAAATCACTTCCTTATCGACTTTGACTGCTCCTGAGAAAGAAATAGATGAGAAGCTCTGCTTATTTTTAAATGCAGCCGGTGCTCTGGCAGTGAACAGGTAGGTACTTATGGGCATTCAATTAAACAAAAACATCGATCCTAAAAAGCTGATCAAACTGAAGTTTAAGCGTACCTCCAAAGCAAAGAGCAGACCTTTGAAATCTATGGAGATGAACTTTTTCGATCCTTTTTTGGACAAAAACCAGCTGGGCAGAAGATTTAATAAAATCATGGTGGTGACGGGTATTGCCGTAGTTGCTCTCAATCTGCTGTTCTATGGAGTAACTACCGTCAAAATAATGCTTGTTAATAAAGAGATCGCCGAGATGCAGGAGATTATGGCCGAACCGGTCTTTGCCGAAAAAATAGTTCAGTACAACGAAGTTAAACGCAAGCTGGATGCTCTCCAGCAGTACAATGGAATCGTCGGAAAGCTGAACAGCGAAATTACGGAGACTTATTTAATCAGTTCGGAATATATTGATAGAATCAATAGTATTCTGCCACAACATACTTTTCTGCAAGGTTATCGCATTCTGGACGGAGCTGTGGAGATACAGGGTATTACCGAGGAACGCGGGGCTGTAGCGGAGTTGCAACATAATCTTCTTGAACTGGACGTCTTTGAAGAGGTAACGGTGCTTAAAATAACCCAGCAAACCGGGACGGCTAATTACTTGTTTTCGATTAAATGTATTGGCAAGGGATGGGTAGAAAATCCATGAAACTGAGCTCAAGAGAAAAAGTGATGTTATTGATCCTTGGTTTGGCAGTAGTGATCTATCTGAGCGTTAATTATATAATCATCCCTCAGTATGAACAGATGACCAAGGCCAATCACAGCCGCGAAGCAACAGCACAAAAGCTGCAGGAATACCGGCAAATGGCGGACCCCGCTAATCCGATTTACCTTCAATTTAAAAAAATGGACAGCAAAGTTAAAGGTGTTTCTGCGCTTTTTTTTCCGGAACTAAAACAGGATAAAATTATTCTTGTGCTTGAAGACAGTTTTAAAGCTGCCGGAATTACGCCCAGGTCAATAGATTTTTCAAGTCAGCAGGATTCTGCTCCTAAAAAGGGAACGGAAAATGCTGCGGTTACCCAGGTGCAAATTGACAGACTTACAGAGATCGCGAAAGTATATCGGGGAGAAAGTGAACTACCCCCTGCTCCCCAACCCACTGCAAATCAGAATACGAGCAGTGCCCAGCCGGCAAAGGGAAAAGTCGTTGATCTGAAGGTAAAGATTGTCTTTGAGTCCGGGTATGAGGGAGTAATAAATCTCATCAAAGCTCTTGAAAGCTACCCGCGCCGAATTCTTATTAACAATGTTCAGTCCTTGGCCACAACAGACGGGCGCTTAAGTACGACTCTGGATTTAACCTTTATCGCCGTTCCCAAGCTTGAAGATCAAGATCAGGATTTTTATCGGTGGCCCTATAAGGGACCTTACGGGAAAAATGACCCGTTCAGTCCTTTTAGCGGTTATTCAGCCTCATCACCTCAGCCTCCGGATACACCGGCGGTAAGTGTGCCCGGTACAGGCCAAGAGGTGTCCTCAAAGGAGAACTTCTTCTTTATGCTTAATTCTATTCATGCGGACCTCACTACAGTCGTGCTGAGCCGCTATAACGACAAGAACAAAAGCTCCTACCTTTATGCGGAAAACTTAGGATTTGAGAATGTTACCTATGAGTTTATCAAGAAAGATAACCGCTATTATTATCGCTATAGCACTCAAGGGGAGAGTTATCCCCAAAAAGACACCGGGATGCAGGAATTTTATCCGGAGGATACCATCGGTATCGATATTTTCAGCTGTAAACGCCTTGAAAGCGACGATCAAGCCGGTGCCAATATTAGCTTGCTTAATCATACTGATCTTAAAGTAATCGTTAAGGTCAAAGATGATGATCCGGTCAAACCCAGAGTTAATTTTGTAGAGAAAGTGGGACCAATCGAAATCCGTTAGCTGAAAATCAAGGGGTGAAAAAAGTTGACCAAGAAAGTGCTTTTTAATAACAAAGCCTTTACCCTTGTCGAGGTGTTGGTCAGTTTTGCGATTCTAGGGCTCATTATGGTTCCCCTGAGCGGCTTATTTCTGCGTGCAGTTGAGAATAATCAATTAGCCCGGGAACAACTGGAAGCCGGTCAGCTTGCTCAGGAGGTCTTAGAAGGGCTAAAGAGTGCTCCGACTATTTCGGTTACTCAAAACTACGATCGGATGGAGGGACCCTATAAAATCAGTGTTGCGGTGGCAGTGGTAAATAACGATATCAGCGGTTCGGTTATTGAACCTCTTGATATTAGCGGTGATGATCCCGTGACCATCCCGATAGCTACACCTTTAGAAGTAAATTATGGTTACAACGGCTTTACAACCCCTTCCGCCAATGACCAAATTACGCTTCGAGATGATTCCTTATCCTATCGGGGGGATATGTTTCCGGTATTGGCTGCCCATGATACTCTTAAATTGGAAATGTGGGATGCCGGTGAGTTGCAGAAAAAAATCAGGCTTAATGTGGAAAGCGCCGGTACGCGTATAAGTGGCAGTTTTTACACTTACACTCCGGTAATGGACAGAGACGGCAGCTCCTCAGTGACACTGGTCATTGAAAAAAATAGCGAACTCCCCTTGACCTTGCAAGGGGATAATTACGCCACGGGAGATGTGGCGCTAAATATAGTGATCGTTCGCGGTACCCGAAGTGATGGAACGAATTACTCGGATGATATCACCACCTTACGAGGCGGTGGCAGGGGGCGGGTGAATATTACCAAAAGCCTCATAGCCTCACCGGGGGGGACCGGCGGCAGACTTTATAATCTTAAAGTAAGGGTGTACAGGGCTACCGACGATGGGTTGCTTGCCGAATTAGAAAGCTACAAGAGAATGGAATAAGAGGGAGAGGGGGAAGTGTTCATGATCAACTATTTACGCAGCCAAAAAGGCGCTTCATTAGTTCTGGTCATGGTAACAGCGACCGTTCTCAGCATCTTAGGGGTATCCTTGCTTAGTCTAAGCTTCTGGGGTTACAAGATGAAGATTTTCGACAACCGGGCAAAGGAAGCGCTTTATATTTCTGAGGCCGGACTGGAAGAAGCTTATGCCTATATGGGCAAGGAAGTAGAAAATGCCGTGACCTACAGTCGGGATGTATATGTGGCAGGAGAGCTTCATAACAACAAGGAGGCTTGGAGCGAATTAAGCGATACGGAGTTGAAGGAGCAACTGGCGTTCGCTTTTAAGGAAGGCTTTAAGAAGTACTTTAACGACGGGAATAATCTGGATATCATAATTGATAATCTGGAAAACAGCATAACTCTTAAAGATCCTGCTGTACAGCTGGGTGCTAACGGAGCTGTATATAACCGGCTTACCGTAAACCGGGCCAAACTCTTCGATCAAGATAAATTTGATCCTGATCCTGATACTATGAAACTCCACCTTGTTTCCGAGGTTAGAGGAAATTACGACTTAAGCGCTCAGACTAACCCCGGCGGTGAGATCGGGTCCACCCCCACAGATATCATCGAATGTGACCTGCTTATCAAGGTGCCTGATTACGATACACCCTTTAAGAAAATGTTGGGTAATTATACCATCAAGCATAATGTCTTGTGGGATTATGGACTATCAACCGATGGGAACCTAAATGTACTGGGTGCCGATGTATCAATTAACGGGAATTTGTACGCTCGGGGAAAAGATCTTGACCCGGAGGGCAACCCGCTTGATGATAATAATGTGGGGGGTATCGTTGTTGGAGGAGAACAGCCAACCGGAGGATGGGTATCCGGAAAATTAAATGTCGGTGGCAGGGCGGTAACCCCACATTTTTTGCAGACGCGGTATAGTAGTTCTAGCGAACCGGCTAAAATTACGGTTGGGGGCGATGTGCTGGTCAACTCTATCTTTAACCAGGGGGACACCAACAGCAATAGTTCCATTGTGGTTGGTGGCAATGCCTATGTAGAAGATGATACCCAAATGGATGCTCAAAAGTCTTCGGTTCAAATAGTGGGAGATTATTATGGTTTTTCCTTCGGCAACAGATCAGGCAGTACCCATGATAAAAGCAGTAGTATTCTTTTCAATCAGGATGATTTCGGGGATTCCGGCACTCAATTTAAGATTGGGGGGGATTCTTATATAGCCGGCTTGGGGTATATTAATCCGGGCATCAAATATCGTTTAATCGAGGAACCCAAGTATGGCAATATCAAGATCTCGGCGGATGGAAAATATATTTATGAACCGAATTCTAATCCGGAGGCCGAAAATGATATAATAAAAGTAGAGAGGACTCTGCCGAATGGGGAAAAGAGCGAGGATTATGTGGAAATCCCGGTGACTCGCGGCAAAATTACGAGGGGTCTCCTTTCCAAGGATTACCAAACAGGGGACAGCATGTCGGTGATCGGGAACTATCTGGGCTATAGTCAGGTTCTCACCGGAGCATCAGTGGATTCCGCTTATAAAAATTTGGACGATGAATTCTTCAAAGAGTTTGTTCCCTTAACCTTAGTAGTCAAAAAAAATGAGCTGGACGAAGCAGGCAACTAT
>NZ_CEVWNY010000010.1:0-50522 GCF_982384815.1 Desulfitobacterium sp.
TAACCCCCTAAAATTTGAATTGAAACACTAAGATTTCAATTCAATTCTAATTGATTATGTAAAGTTATAATGTAAGAAAAACCTAATCTGAAAGACTTTTAGGGTTGAACTTTACATAACGAAATACTTTGCATAATTGCCTTTATGTAAAGCTTTCCATAAAGGCAAATCCTATCTAGCCTGTGCACTCGGCATGGAAGCCTGCAAACACTATTACACCACGAAGTATATACGGCTTCCCGAGTTACTGGCTGAGCTAGCGATTGCTAAAGGTGAGGGTGTGTTCAAAAAGGTAATTCATCAATATGCAAAATATCGGCTTCTCATCATTGACGAATGGCTACTTGTCAAATTGACCGAAAACGAAGCCAGGGACTTACTGGAGATCATCCATGCCCGTCATAAAAAAGCATCCACAATATTTTGTTCCCAGTTTGCACCGGTGGGATGGTTTAATAAGATTGAAGAAACCACTTTAGCGGACGCTATCCTTGACCGGATTGTTCATGATTCCTATACCATAGAGATTCAGTATGTGGATAAGGAACATGACAAATCCATGCGGGAAGTGTATGGAATCAAAAATGTGGAATAGCACAAACTTCTTTACCATGTGGCTGAAAATTATCCTACCGTACACAGCAAGGATCCTTCGGCAAGCTCCCTCCCTTGGCTGCGCCAAGTACGGGACTTTGCTACCAATTTGTTAGGGTAGGTTTTGGGGGATTTTTCTAGTGGTATTGAATGCTGGCTCAGTAAGCGGAAATAGCGGCTTTTGCAAACCGTAATATTCACAAGTCCTAAGGTTCTGTCCCGGAACCATTGAAACCATCTGTCCGGAATGGTTGGAACCAACCTTCCGGACAGGGTGGAACTTTAAGCCGTAATATTCAGTGTGGGAACTAAACTAGGCATACAGAGCAATAAAACCGGCGGTGTTCCTATTGATAGGCATCTTCATATCCAAGCCGAGTATGGAGAAAATTACTATATAGCACCTGGAGGGGACAGTATCCTTGAGTCTAGTTCTCCTAATTATCCAATGGTTTATCATATCTAATGTTATCAGGGTCTGACAAATCCAGCCCCTTTTTCAACTTATTTTTGACTAAATGGGAGTTAGTAAAAATGAAAAAAATGAGTTTAATTTTATGTATAGCTATTTTGTTCTTGATGTCTGGATGTACAAGTAAAAATTCACCAGAAGTAACTATTGATGAAATACTCAATAACGACGGATATTATATTTCAGAAGTCCAATGGCTGAATAATGAAGAGATACTATTAGGAACCGGAAGAGCCGAAACTAACAATGATGATGAAAACAGTATACCCACACATAAGCTGTATGCATTTGATGTAGCGACTAAGAGCGGAAATCTGTTATATGAGGGCTATGAAAATAATTATTACATGGACGGCAATACTCTGACACTTGTTGATGATAATAAAATGTATGTTTATAACGCCGAATACTGCTTGGAATTTAACGACCGAAAAATGGTAAGGAATTATAACTTAAAAGAAAAGTTTGGTAAAGTCTTCGGCGAAAACATGTATGAAGAGACAAGTCTTAATATAAATAAAGATGGTGTGGGTTCTCTGCTCTATAATGGGGATATTATAACTTTTTCATTAGATGACATAGAAAATTACGAAATTTTTATACCTCAGACTAGCGAGCTGGTTGATGCTGAGAAAGTTACGGAGCTGGTAAATGATGGCTTGCTGGATGATTATAAAGAAATCCCGAAGACTTATTATTACCTACCTTTATGGTCTCCTGACGGGAAATGGATTTTGTATAACGAAAGAGATATTTTGGAAGGGCATGACAGCACGGTTATTATGTATAACACAACTGATAACGAGAAGAAGACATTTGACTTCAAATATATGGATTATTACCTGTGGGCTGATACCTCGGATTATGTAGTTGCTTGCACTTGGCCAACTTATGCACAAAAACCGGAAATTAAAGTATATAATCTTAGCACCGATGAATGCAAATCTTTTGTATTAGACGAACCAATAGATAATATCAGCTTTCAAAGAATAAATGTTTTAGATGTAAAAGGCAGTAAAATCTTATTATCCTGTCTTGAAAAAGGAGAAAGTCCGCTCCTTATATTAGACTTTGTAACTGAAGAGAAAAAGTGGGTAACAGAAGCAGATTATGAAATCTTAAATGCAGTTATTTCTCCTAATAAAGATAAAATATTTTGCTATAGTAGAAATCATGGTGTAGAAATATTTGATATCGAGTAGCTTCCTCCGGAACCTTCCCCGGGGTCTGACCCCCTCATAATTAGGCACAGAATAGCAAGGGGAATGTTTGTGAGAAAGGATACAGGGGTGGAGATTATTGTATCCTTGATGAAATCGAGGTTTCCCTGGATGATGCCAATGTCAGCCGCTTTGCCCAATACATCCACCGCCTGTCAGACTCCACTCAGTTCCTGGTCATTTCTCATCGCAAAGGTACCATGGAAGCAGCCGATGTGCTGTAGTGCAATCAAAGGCTGGAATGTATCCGGGCCTGATGGTGGCTCTTGGGTCGAAACGGAAAAGATTCCGCCTGGTACCCTATATCAGAAATTTTCCATCTATATCAAATATTTGTTGCAAAAAGCGGCCTTGGTTGTCTTTATTTATGAAGAAAAATCGAAGGGGGGATAGGTAATATTTAATCAAAGTAGCACTACTTTAATCAAAATGAAGGAGGTGATTTTGATCAACTTATCCAGGATTTGAAAGACGGCTACGCCAAAATACTAAGCGATAACATCAAGTATGCCAATGACCCTAGAATTCAAGAGAGTGAATTTGAACGAAGTTCTTCTCCGGGAGATTATTACGTATCATACAGTAAAAGCAATGCGGTGTATTATGCCAGATTGTATTCAGATAATAATGGAAACAGTACGAGCAACTATAATAATGCGCAGTTCCTCCCTTATGATGGAAATAATTATCAGAATTTTGTTTCTCAATGCATATGGTAATGGTTTTGGCGAAAGATTTAAATGGAACAATGAATTTTTAAATGGAACAGTGGTGATCGGAATGAAAATTTCACAAAAAACTATCGTCAAGCTCCTTTTGCTGCTCACCATAGGTTTGGGAATCGCCTTGGCAATCCAGATTAGCGAAAAAAATGAACTGGCTTCCCAGCTGAGCCGGACGACCGCCGAATTGGGACAAAGAGATGAAGAGCTAAAAACAGCAAAAGAACAATATCAGGATGCACGGGGAAAGCTGTATCAAACGGCAACCGTATGTGATATCTATGACAGCTTTTTTGTGAACTTTGCCAAAAACTGGGGAATAGAACTCCCGCTGTATGAGTATGACCCAAAGGATCAGGAAATTGTGAACAAAGCCGAGGCTTATATCCAAACCCAGATAAACCCTGAACAGGAGTTGATTTTTAAAATAGGGCCCGTTACTCAGAAGGAAAACGGGGACTATATTGTAAAATTTATCACCTATAAAAAACTCGGATTGGATTTGAATTCAAGCAAAGGTAGTGCTAATCTGGATGAGAACTTAGCGAAGCTTACAGGGGGCGTTCCCCCTACGACGCTAAAAGGTTATAGTCTTAAATATAGTGATGGTCATTTTGAGTACTGGGGGTAGCATAAAAAAGTATCTTATGTGGTCTTAGCTGGTTTATCCTTAGATTAATGCTCTGGAGCTCCTTTCGGAACCTCCCCCGAGGTCTGCCCCCTCATAACACAGAATAGCAAGGGTAATGTTTGTGAAAAAGGATACAGGGGTGGTGATCATTGTCCAGCCCCTTCTGCATCCTTGATGAAATCGGGGCTTTCTTGGATGATGCCAATGTCAGCCGCTTTGCCCAATATATTCACCGCCTGTCTTTAATTGATACTTTTCTGCATATAAATTTTGATCATAGGGGGCTCTCCGTCCGGGACACTTCTCTCTGGGGCAAAGCTGACAATTCTCGTAACTTCCTTCCTTAGAAAAACGGAAACCGGATACTGTTTTAATAGGGTTCATGAGGAAGCTTTCTTTCAGTTCCACCCCGATTAAGCCTTTGGTATCGCCTAAAAGTTGGAATAAAGGTGCTTGTTCTTTGAGCGGCCAATCTTCAAGAGAACCGGGATTCATATTGACGGCATGGCCTAAATTATATTCTTCCGCAATTTTGGCAAAAAATCGCACCCGGGCGGAACGCATAACTGCTTCCATAATCCCATCGGCACAATAGGTTTCAAACATATGGTTAAAGGTTTTTGCCCATTCTTCAAGTTCTTCTCCACAAGTGATAACATAAGGGACTACTTTAAAGGGTTCTTCCAGGTTGACCCGTAATACTCTGCTGGTGAACTTAATTCCGTCCACGATGACAAAATCGTCTCCCTTGGATTCTATATAGGCTAATCGATAGGCAGCCTTGGGTTTGCCGATTGCCAGAGCTTGCTCAATCATGTTTTCTACATCCTCGACATAAGGTTTGTCCGGCTTGATATGTAAATGTGTAAAAAGCCAATCCCGATCGATAGTAAAAGGAATAGCCGTCATTACATTCGTATTCATTTAATGCCCTCCTCAATTTAAAATAATTACTTTGATTATGGCATAACAGGAATTTTCTCACAATGATAACTACTATGCCATTTTTTATGTCCAAAAGGGGAAGTATATACCCCCTGATGGTTTTTGTTCCTTAAATTCATGGTATAATCTGTAATAAGAATGTTCTTGGAATGGCCCACATCGGTTTTATGGGCTGATTTCCAAGTGCGATAATTTTAATGTAAGAAAGGAGGGTATTCATGCCTAATAACAAAAAGATAATAGTTGCTTTTTTAATCCTGATCTTGATGGGACTTGTCCCTTTTTTTATTTGGCAATCCGATCAGGCTCAAGTAGCCGATCCTCGCTTTCCTCAATATAGTAAAGGGGATTTAAGAGATGCAGAAAAGGTTATTCGGGATGCATTTTTTTGTGAAAATGAACATAATCTGGAGAAATTAAGAGAATTGTATTCTTCGAAATATGCTGACTCTGATTTCAGATTGTTTAATTTAGCCGGCATTAAATTATTGGAACTAGAATTATGTGATCAACAAAAAAACTATCCACTTAATCCCACATTAAATATAGAAAGAGAAAATATGATTCTGTATAGGGTTAGATACTATGTTGAATTCAAGGATCAGTCGATAGAACCCAGAGACAGTGGAGAATATGAAATAAACTATTTTTTAATCAGAGAAAATAATGAGGGAAATTGGAGAATAGAGGGTGCCGGAGTATAAAGTCAAAGAAAATACAGATACATTGGTGGCAAAAAAACAGCCACTAGGGCTGCTTAAGGTTGCATTTTAGATTCGTTAATGCCGAGAGCGTCTTTAATTGACGTTTGAAGAAGCTGCGAGAAATTTAGACCTGCTTCTTCCCCAGCATCCCGTAACCATTTAGGTAAAGTGCAATTCTTAGTTACGGATTTATTCTTAGCTTCATTGCGATAAGGAGGTAAATATACCTCTATAAAGACAATGCGATCACCAGCATCATACAAGGTAATATCTTCCGGAGCAGAAGGAATAGGGAGAGGCAGATCTTGTTCTTCTTTTTCTATGGCTAGATTGGCAAGCATTTCTTTAGCTCTTCGGATACCATCGGTTATATCAAGACTTAAGATGGCGGTGCCGGGGAAATCAGGAAAATACATGCCAAGGCCTTCATCGTCAGCTTTTTCGACAACAACGGGATAAATCAAATGATTAGCCAAAGTTATCAACTCCTTAGGAAATTTTATCTTTATTTAGTCGCTTACATCAGAGATTAGAATTTAACTCCTGATGAGCGTTCGATACTATTAAGTGTTCCTTTCGGGATGATCTGACCGCTATGATGGTAGCTTATATCTGCATATTTGGTCGGGTCATCTTTATGTATGTATCGTTGGTGACTTGTACCTTTGCCATGGTTCGGGGATTTGATAAAGCCTTCTTCTTTTAGTTTTTCAAGAACTTTTCTCACAGTAATTTGTTTCCCCAACCGAATGACCTCCTTTCTAACACTAGAATAATACGCGTTATATATGCGTGTCAATAGCAGCGTGAAAAATAATGCTTAGGGGTGTATTTAATGAAAAGCAATTCTATAGGATTGCTACATTTCAGAAATATTTTTGTATTTTACCTTATTGCCTTTCTTTTAGATATATTCCCCGACGTTTCCCCAATGATAATTGTAGCGATGATTTTAGCCCTACTTCAACTCGTTATTTATTTAATATATATGATTTTAACAAAGGGTAGAAAAACAAATATTTATATACCGATCGTTATGGCGGTTTGTTTAGGTGGCCATGGATTACTCGGAAGTGTCAAAGCTAATGAATTAATTACTCTACCCCTATACACCTTCACTTTAATAACGTGTACTATATTTTCAGTAATAATAATACGAGTTTTTGATCGATTATTTTCTAACAAGCAATAATTAACTTTAAGCTTTTTGCTAACCAATTTTATAGCTTAGTCTTAGGGGTCGTGCGAAAAGTCCAATCTTTTTTGATTAAGTAGAGAGGAGTAGAGGGGTAATATTATGGATAGTAATGAGTGCGGAAAGGAAAAGCATGAAAAAATATTTGTGAATGTAAATCGACAAAAGATGAATGTTTTTAGTACAATATTCAGCTTCTTTTTTGTTTGGAAAGTGTATTGGTGGGTGTTTAATTTAATCTCTCCACAGGACACCATTATTGATATATTTGCGATATTTGGTGTCATTATTATTGTAATTCCTGGCACTGTAATCCTGAGAGTAAAGCTGGTAGATTTTTTGAAAAAATAGAAAAAAGGTCATAATGCCAAACCTCCAGGACATATATTATTAGAAAGGTGATGTCCCGGAGGTGAGGAGGGTGCTTTCCCCGAGCCTGGAAGATTATTTGGAGGAAATCTATCGTTTTTCCTTGGAAAATAACGTGGTAAGAGTAACAGATATCAGCAAGAAACTGAGTGTATCTCTACCCTCAGTGTCCAAGGCACTGCAAAAGCTAAACAGCCAAGGCTATATCAATTATCAACGTTATGGCGAAATTGTCCTAACAGACCAGGGGCGCCAAAAAGGAAATTACTTAGTGGAGAGAAACAAGATGCTCCAGGAGTTTCTGGTATTGATTCAGAGTCAATGTGATATTCCTGCTGAGACAGAAGCCATAGAGCACTATATATCAGATTCTACGATACAGTCCTTACACCGGCTGGTTACTTTTTTTAAGCAAAATCCAACCTGTTATGAAGCTTTCGTCCGCTTTGAGTATGATTAATGTCTCCCTACCGTTATTGCCTTCATAGTATGCTTTATTGTAGCCCAAGTCGTATATGGGCTAGGATTAGTATAAAGCAAGACAAAAACCATAACAGCAGCAAGGAAGGTATCATTCCAGATAATATAATGATACCTTCCTTGAATTCGTGGATTCAGTTTGAGAGCCTGACTATATTGTGATACAATAGCGTCAAAGGTGTGCCTACATAAGGAGGAAGTCCAGTTGGCTGGTTTTTTTGCTAAGTTAAAGGAAGGGTTGACTAAAACCCGTGATCAATTTGTTACTAAGGTTGAAGAGATTTTAACGGGAAGACGTAAAATTGACGAAGAGCTATATGAAGAACTTGAGGAGGTTTTGATTCGTTCCGATGTAGGGGTCAATACTTCTCTGGAGTTGGTTGAAGGATTACGCAAAGAAGTTAAGAAAAGAAAACTGCAGGAAGCAGTAGAGCTCAAGGTCGTTCTCAAGGAACTTATCGCAGAATTACTGGGAAACGAAGAACCTATGAACTTTGCCCAACAGGGGCCCAGTATCGTCTTAGTGGTGGGGGTTAACGGTGTAGGAAAAACTACAACCATCGGTAAATTAGCACACTATTACCAGCATGATGGTAAGAAGGTGATTCTGGCGGCCGGGGATACTTTTCGGGCTGCTGCTATCGACCAACTGGAGGTTTGGGGCCGGCGAGCCGGGGTGGAAGTAATTAAGCAAAGAGAAGGTGCAGATCCTGCAGCCGTAGCTTACGATGCCCTCCAGGCTGCTAAATCCCGCAATGCCGATCTGGTCATAATGGATACGGCCGGTCGACTCCACAATAAAGTTAATTTGATGGAAGAGCTGCGTAAGGTCAAACGGGTGATCGAACGTGAAGTCCCCGGTGCTCCGCACGAAGTTCTTCTTGTCTTGGATGCCACAACCGGCCAGAACGCTCTCCAACAAGCTAAGCTTTTTCAAGAAGTGGCGGGCGTTACAGGCATTGTTCTCACGAAACTTGATGGAACTGCCAAGGGAGGAGTGGTTTTAGGAATTCAAGGAGAGATCAAAATTCCGGTAAAATGGATTGGTGTAGGGGAAGGAATGGAGGATTTACGTCCTTTTAACCCTCAAGACTTTGCCGAGGCCCTTTTTGCCCTTTCGGAAGAAGGAGAGGAAAAATCTGAATAGCTATGCCCTGATCGGAGGAACAGGATTAGAAAATATTACCTTGCTGGATGTTCACTCGGAAATCATTGACACACCTTATGGAATCGTTACGGTGGATATTGGCAGTTTTGAAGAGCGGGACCTGTCGGTTGTTTTCATGAGTCGTCATGGCAAAGGGCATACTGTTCCGCCCCATTTAGTTAATTATCGAGCCAATATTTGGGCTCTAAAGGAATTAGGTGTACGTAAAATCATGGCAACCGCAGCCGTAGGATCGCTTTCCTCGCGGTTGAAGCTTGGAGACCTGGTGCTCTTTGATCAATTCTTGGATTTTACCAAAAGTCGTCCCCAGACCTTTTACGAGGGCGGTGGAAGTGGGGTACTCCATGTGGATATGACAGAGCCCTATTGTAAGTCGGTCCGGCGTGTAATCGGCAAAGCCGGAGAATCCCTTGGTGTTGCCTTAAAGGACAGTGCTACATATGTATGTACAGAGGGGCCGCGTTTTGAGACCCCCGCAGAAATTAAAATGTACCAGATTCTCGGTGGAGAATGTGTAGGAATGACCAGTGTTCCCGAGGTTGTTTTAGCTAAGGAATTAGGGATGTGTTACGCTTCCATTGGCATGGTTACCAATGAGGCTGCAGGGATCGCTGATCATCCGTTGACCCATGGAGAGGTTATCGAAAGTATGCAAACTATGGGTAGAACAGTGGCCCGGTTAATTCAAGAAACGTTTAGGATTCTACGCCCCGAACAGGATTGTCGGTGTCAGTTAGGTAATGCTGAGGTCGGTAAGTTTTAGAAAGGCGGTACCAATGTGAAAGCATTAGAATGGATGGGGGATTCCCTAAAAATATTGGATCAAACCCGTTTGCCTGCTGAGGTAAGCTACCGAATCGCTACTAATTACGAGGAAGTGGCTGAAGCTATTGAGAAGATGGAGGTTCGAGGGGCTCCGGCTATCGGTGCGGCGGCGGCCTATGGATACGCTTTAGGGGCGATGCAATACACGGGTGAGCTGGAAGGTTTGCATAGTCACATGGAAAGTGTTAAGAATCGTTTGGCTGGGACCAGACCGACAGCTGTTAACCTTTTTTGGGCATTGCGCCGCATGGAAGACCGTTTGCGGGACCAACACGAAGTGCAAGACCTGTCGGAAGTCCGTCAAGCACTGGTAAAAGAGGCTGAAAGCATTGCGGAAGATGATCGGCGTGTGAATCGTTTAATCGGTGAACAGGGTAACGCTGTGGTTCCTGAACAGGCTAATATCCTCACTCATTGCAATGCGGGTGCTTTGGCTACTGTAGAGTATGGAACAGCTCTCGGGGTGGTTAGAGCTGCGCATCAAATCGGGAAGAAGGTTCATGTTTACGCAGGGGAGACTCGTCCTTTTTTACAAGGTGCACGTTTAACTGCCTTTGAATTAATGAATGATAAAATACCTGTAACTTTAATTGCCGATAATATGGCCGGTTTTTTGATGCAGCAGGGGAAGATCGATTTAGTTATCGTGGGAGCGGACCGCATCGCCGCCAATGGAGATACGGCCAATAAAATTGGCACTTATTCCTTGGCGGTACTGGCCCAAGCTCATGGGATTCCCTTTTATGTCGCTGCCCCGACTTCCACTATTGATTTGAAAGTGCCCGGTGGACAAGATATCCCCATTGAGGAAAGGAATCCTAAAGAAGTGAGAGAGGTTTTTGGGGTTCAAATCGCTCCTGCGGCAGTACCTGTCTATAATCCGGCCTTTGACGTGACCCCGTCCAAACTAATTACTGGGATTATTACGGAAAAAGGCATCGTAACCTCTCCTTACTCCGTGAATCTTTTGAAAATGATGGTGCGTTCCTGATGCTCAAAAAGGAGATCCTTGAAGTTGGCAGGAGAATTGCTCAGAGCGGGATGGTGGCCGGCACTTGGGGCAACATCTCCGCTTGGGATGCAACTCGCAATGGTTATTGGATTACACCCAGTGGAATGGACTATTTTTCTTTACAAGAAGAGGATTTAGTTTTGCTGGGCATAGATAACAATGCTTTAGAAGGAAGGCGTAAACCTTCTTCGGAGTTGCTCTTGCACGCCGAGATCTATAAACAGCGGCCGGATGTTAAAGGAATTGTTCATACCCATTCGGTTTTTGCTACGGCTCATGCCGTATCCCGAGTTCCCTTGCCGGGAATTGTTGAGGATTTAGTGATGATCGTGGGCGGGCAAGTAGATGTTGCCGAGTATCGTTTGCCAGGCACTCTTGAGCTGGCTTTGGAAGCGGCGGCGACCTTGCAAACCAAAAATGCCGTACTGCTTGCCAACCATGGTTTGGTCGGGGTAGGAGTTTCGCTCGCCGAGGCGTTTAAAGTGTGCCAAGTAGTAGAAAAAAGTGCACAGATTCATATTATGTCCCGTCTTTTGGGCTCTCCTGTCTTATTAAGCCAAGAAGACGTGGCGATGATGCGTGATACCTATCTCCATAGTTATGGGCAAAAAAGTAAAAGCTAAGACCTCCAATATTTGGGGGTCTATATGCTTTAAAAAGACAAAGGAGTTGATGACGGTGGCTAAAAAAACACTTATTCGTGCTATGGTTTTACCTATGACCGGACCGGAGGATTTTTACCCGGAAGGGGAAATCGCTATTGAGAATGATCGCCTTCTTTTCGTTGGGGAGAAGGGCGCGGCACCGGAAAGTTTTGTTCCGGACCGGATTATCGACTTGCCTGAAGATGTGGTTATGCCGGGATTAATTAATACCCATACTCATGCCGCAATGACCATGCTGAGAGGCTATGCCGATGATCTACCCTTAATGCCTTGGCTCCAGACGAAGGTTTGGCCTTTTGAGGATAAGATGACTGATGAGGATATTTACTGGGCGACTTTACTGGCTTTAGGGGAAATGATTAAGTCCGGGACTACTACTATGCTGGATATGTATGCTTCAATGAACTATGTAGCGGAAGCAGTTTTAGCGGCCGGAACTCGCGGAGTACTGGCTCGCGGCTTGATCGGTAATGCTCCCAATGGTGAGAAGGCTTTGGCGGAGAATATCGAGCTGATCAATAAATACCACGGAGCCGGTAATGGACGGCTGCAGGTGATGTTTGGCCCCCACGCTCCTTTTACCTGTTCAGGCGAGTATCTCCAACGGGTCAAGAGGGAAGCGGACCGTCTTGGGGTGGGTATTCACATCCATGTGGCGGAAACGGAAGATGAGATAAAGATAATTCACGAGCAATATGGCAAGACCCCGGTGGAATGGTTGGATGAATTAGGGCTATTCGGCGGGCAGGTAGTGGCTGCTCATTGTGTTCATCTCACGGAAAATGACCGGAAGATACTTGCGGAAAGAAAAGTCTCCGTAGCTCATAATCCCGAGAGTAATATGAAATTAAACAGTGGCACGGCTCCTATTCCGGAGCTCCGCGCTCTAGGGGTAACTGTCGGATTGGGTACCGATGGGGCTTCCAGCAATAATAACCTGGATATGTTCGGAGAAATGCGCTCGGCGGCTTTCCAGCAAAAGTTGGTAAAAGGCTCCACAGCCTTACCGGCTTATGAAGTTCTGCAGATGGCCACCGTTGATGGCGCGAAAGTCTTAGGACTTCAGGATGTAGGAATGCTTGTTCCTGGTTATAAAGCGGATCTAATTACGATTGATTTTGATCAGCCTCATTTTTACCCTAGATTCTCCGTTCCTGCACACTTGGTTTACGTTGCCCATGCCGGTGATGTGCGAACAGTCATGGTGGATGGGGAAATATTGATGGAAGAGCGCCAATTAAAAACTATCGACATCAAAAAGGTCTGCCAAGAGGTGGAAAAACGGGCAAAGAGAATCGCTGCAGAGTCCTAGGTTTGTTCCAATTACTAAAAATTAATTTCCTACATTAATATATATTTGTAATATTCTTGAAAACGGAAACATCAGGTCAAAAAAACTTACAAATCCTAGATCAAGGTGAATTTTTACTTCATGATTAATCGAAGCAAACACTAAAAATAAAAGCAATTTGCGGATGGAAAGCAAAATTACTTGACAAATAGGATGGTTTAAACTAAAATAGCCGAGTAAAGTAAAAATCCTTTACGGGAGGGTTTTTGCCTTGGAACGATTTGCAAGAATGGCTTTATTGGCGGATTTTTATGGGCCTCTGTTAACTCCAAAGCAAGGGAGAATCTGGGATTTTCATTATGAACAGGATTTATCGTTAGTGGAAATTGCTGAATTAGAGAACACCAGCCGCCAAGCAGTTTATGATTTATTAAAAAGAACGGAAAAGATCTTAAAAGGTTACGAGGCTAAGTTAGGGCTGGTGGAGCGTTTTATTCATGAACACCACAAATTAGCCGAGGTTAATCAGCTTATACGGGAATTTTCGCAAAAAGATTTTTCTAATAGCCAAGCCTGGGAACGACATCAATCCATTAGACAAAAGGTTGATGAGATATGTCGGGATATTGAAAATTCCTAGTCTTGGATCGAGCCGGGAAAGTGAGGGCTGGTATGTTTCAAGGTCTAAGTGAGAAATTACAAGAAACCTTTAAACGGTTAAAAGGTAAGGGCAAACTCACAGAAGCGGATGTCAATGAAGCGATGCGTGAAGTGCGTATGGCTCTTCTCGAAGCCGATGTGAACTTCAAAGTTGTAAAAGAGTTTGTCGCTAAAGTCAAGGAACGGTCGATCGGCCAAGAGGTCCTGGAATCCCTTTCTCCCGGTCAACAGGTAATCAAAATCGTTAATGAGGAAATGATCGCCTTAATGGGCGGCGTTTCCAGCAAGATAAATATTTCCTCAAAGCCGCCTACTGTAATTATGCTGGCAGGTTTACAGGGTGCCGGTAAAACAACCCATGGTGCGAAGTTGGCTAATATGTTGAAGAAGCAAGGGAAGCATCCCTTGCTGGTAGCCTGTGATATTTATCGTCCGGCCGCCATCAAACAGCTTCAGGTTCTAGGGGAGCAAATTAATGTTCCTGTGTTTTCCATGGGACAGGAGAATCCCGTCGAGATCGCTGCCACCAGTATTCGGCAGGCTAACAGTCAGGGTTTGGATGTAGTTATCATTGATACGGCGGGACGTCTCCATATCAACGAAGAGCTCATGGGGGAACTTCGGGAGATTAAGTCTGCGGTCAAACCCCACGAAATTCTGCTCGTGGTAGATGCCATGACCGGACAAGACGCAGTGAATGTAGCCGAGAGCTTCCATAACGAACTCGGGGTGGATGGGATTATCCTCACCAAACTTGATGGCGATACCCGGGGGGGCGCTGCCCTCTCTGTAAAAGCGGTAACCGGTTGCCCGATTAAGTTTGCCGGTATCGGTGAGAAAATGGATGCCATTGAGCCCTTCTATCCTGAGCGCATGGCTTCGCGGATTTTGGGAATGGGGGATGTCCTTACCCTCATTGAAAAAGCCCAGGAAGCCTTCGATGAAAAGCAAGCCCGGGAGATGGAGCAAAAACTGCGCAAACAAGAGTTCACCCTTGAGGACTTCTTGGATCAAATGCAGCAACTAAAAAAAATGGGGCCTTTAAATTCCCTTCTGGAAATGATTCCGGGTGTCGGGAAGCAAATGAAGGATATCCAGATTAATGATAAAGATATGGCTCATGTGGAAGCGATTATTCACTCCATGACCCCGGAAGAGCGTCGAAAGCCTGCTCTGATTAAAGATTCTCGCAAGCGCCGCATCGCTAAGGGAAGCGGTACCAGTGTACAGGAAGTCGGCCGTCTTCTAAAGCAGTTTGAACAAATGCAAAAAATGATGAAGCAGTTTGCCGGTGCCCCGGGAATGGGCATGATGGGTAAAGGTAAAAAGGGCAAAAAAGGAAAGAAGTTAGGCTTACCTTTTCCTTTTAAATAAGCTATTAGATACTTAATCCGATGGATATAAGTATCCTAATGAGGAGGTGAAAAACATGGCAACAAAAATTCGTCTACGCCGCATGGGTGCCAAGAAGAATCCCTTCTATCGTTTGATCGTTGCGGATTCTGATTCCCCAAGGGATGGTCGTTTCATCGAAGAAATCGGTATTTATGATCCGACCAAACAACCGGAAGTTCTGAATATCGACGAAGAAAAAGTAATGAAATGGTTAGCAAGCGGTGCTCAACCTTCAGATACAGCGAAGTCTTTGCTTCGTAAAGCTGGGGTTCTGGCTAAGTACCATGAGTCCAAGAAGTAATTGGATTATTGGGGGTGTTCCTGTGAAGGAACTCGTTGAAATCCTTGCGAAGGCTTTAGTTGACAATCCTAATGAAGTGATTGTTGCCCAATCTGAGACGGAGAAATCCGTCCACCTGCAGCTTACCGTTGCTCCGGAGGATATGGGTAAAGTCATTGGCAAACAGGGCAGGATCGCTAATGCCATTCGCACAATAGTAAAAGCTGCCGCCGTCAAAGATGGCCGCAGAGTTCATGTTGACATTGATCAATGATGTTGAGAAGGGCCTTGAGCCCTTTTTGGCTATTCTGAAAAAGATCCTTCGCTTATGCTCAGGATGACACCCGCACTTATCATAACGACAGCCGCACTTGTCATAACGACAGCCGCACTTGTCGGGATGACAGCCGCACTTGTCAGTATGACACCTGCACTTGTCATACTGAACGCAGTGAAGTATCTTGATCCAGCAGCACCTTTTTATTTTTTGGGGTTTTATCAGGAAGTTTAGATGAAGGTGAAAATTCATGGAGCAGGTTTTAATCGGTGAAGTCATAAAAGCTCATGGAGTCCAAGGGGAAATCAAGGTAAAGCCCATAACGGCTAATCCAAAGCGCTTTAAGAAGCTTAAGGAGATCATTCTTGAAAATGATCGGGAGCAACGCACGTTGAAGGTATTGAATGCCAAGGTTCAACAATCAGAGGTTTACTTGGCTTTAGAAGGGGTAAATACTAGAGACGAGGCGGAAAAATTGAGGGGATGGGCTATCAAAATTGATCGTTCCGAGGTCCCTCCCCTTAAAGAAGGCTGGTATTACTTCGAACTTGAGGGTATGCAAGTATATGAAGGGGATGACTTACTGGGAACCCTAACCCAAGTACTTCAGACCGGGGCCAACGATGTCTATCTGGTCAAGGGAGCTAAAGGGGAAATTTGCGTACCGGCTTTAAAAAGCGTAGTTAAACAGGTAGATGTTCACGGCAATCGAATGGTTGTGGAGCTGCCGCCCGGACTTATTGATGGTGATGAATAGATGATGAGATTTACCGTTTTAACTCTTTTTCCGGAGATGTTTGCACCGGTTCGTGAGAGCATTTTGAGACGTGCTCAGGCGGCCAAACTAATTGAAGTCCAATTAGTTAATTTTCGTGACTATGCTTTAAGCAAACATAAGAATGTAGATGACGTTCCTTATGGAGGTGGGGCGGGAATGGTTTTAAAACCGGAGCCGATCTACGCCGCTGTAAGGGATTTGCCTATTCCCCAGGGAGAAAGGCGCATTGTTTTACTCTCCCCTCAGGGGAAAGTCTTTAGCCAGCAGAAGGCCGAACAATGGAGCAAATTAGATGAATTGGTCTTTATCTGTGGCCATTATGAGGGATTTGATGAACGCATTCGCAACCTAGCCCATGAAGAAGCTTCCTTGGGGGATTTTGTGCTTACGGGTGGGGAGTTGGCAGCGATGGTGATGATGGATGCCGTAGCCCGGCTATTGCCCGGGGTACTCGGAGAACAGGCATCCTATGAAGAAGATTCTCATAGCAAGGGGCTTTTAGAATATCCCCATTATACGCGCCCTCCTGTTTTTGAAGGGATGGAGGTACCGGATATCCTTTTCTCCGGTCATCATCGTAATATTGAAATCTGGCGGCGCAAGGAGTCCTTAAGACGTACTTTCTTAAAGCGTCCGGACCTGTTCAAGGAGGTAGAATTTCAAGCCGGTGATTATCCCTTGTTGGAAGAACTAAGTCAGGAATATCCGGAGCTTGCCGCGGAGCGTTCGCGTTGGGAACACCTTAAACCTCTGCCGAAAAGGCGTAAGAAAAAGCCACAAGTCGGTAAAGCTTACGAAAATAAATAAGGAAATGGAGAACCATACATGGGCGACCTGTATATCGCGTTAATCCATGCCCCTGTCTATAATAAAAACATGGAGGTTATCGCTACTTCCATTACAAACTTAGATATTCACGATATTGCCCGCAGCGCGACAACCTATGGGGTTAAGCGTTATTATATAGTTCATCCTGCTCAGGCTCAAAGGGACCTGGCTCAGAGGATCATGGGCTACTGGCAGGAAGGTTTTGGTGCCGAATATAATCCTAATCGCCAGGAAGCCTTTGCCCGCGTCAGATTAGCCCAAGAGCTTGCTGAAGTAGAAGAGGAGATATTCCGGGAACAGGGTAAAAGGCCTCTCAAGATTGCCACTGATGCCCGCAGATATCCGAATACGATGGATTATGCATCTGTTCGGGCTAAAATCGAGAATCAGGAAGATCCCATGCTGCTTTTATTTGGTACGGGCTGGGGGTTGCTCAAGGATGTGATGGAAAGTTGTGACATCATTCTGGAGCCGATTTATGGCCCCGGTGAATGGAACCACCTTTCTGTACGTTCGGCTGCGGCGATTATCTTAGATCGTTTACGAGGACATTGATTTAACTAATGTTACTTGCATAATTCTGGTTTTCAGAAAAATTGTTAGTCTTAGGCCGTATAAATTTTTAAAGAATTTAAAGTTGCACAGAGATTTTTATTATGATACAATACTACGGTAAAACGGATGGTCCGCTCACTGTAAAAGGCTCATCGCAGCGGTGTCGGCTCAGTGTATGAACATCTAAGCAAGGAAGGGGGGAATCAATAATGGATTTTATTCGCATGATTGAAGAAGAGCAAATGAAAAAAGATCTTCCTGCCTTCCGTCCTGGAGATACTGTACGCGTTCATGTACGGGTTGTCGAGGGTTCTCGGGAACGTATTCAGGCCTTTGAAGGAGTCGTTATCAAAATGAAAGGCGGCGGTCTTCGCCGGACTTTCACAGTGCGTCGGGTAACCTATGGTGTAGGAGTTGAGCGGACATTCCCGCTGCATTCTCCACGTGTTGACCGTATTGAGGTTGTACGCCGTGGTGCTGTACGTCGTGCTAAATTATATTACCTACGTGAACTTTCAGGAAAAGCAGCGCGGATTCGCGACCGCCGCTAGCAATAAGATGGGCCGGAGCAATCCGGCCCTTTTATTTTGTGTCTTAAGTGCACCGGATGCAAAAACACTGTATGCTCCTAAAAAATTCTGCTCATACTAGAGAAGAGTTTGAAACGGGAGGAAAATTCAGTGAAACATAAGACACGATTTGGTTGGGTAATCTGGATTCTTGGCGCAGTTATAGTTTGTGGGGCTCTTTTGCGTTTATTTGTTATTCAGCCTTATGCAATTTCTTCGAATTCAATGGAGCCCACCTTGGTCCCCGGTGACAGGATTCTGGTGAATCGCTATGCTTATCAATCAGGTAGTCCAGCGCGTGGAGATGTTGTAGTCTTTGCCTATCCTAAAGATACCAGCCGTACTTTCATCAAAAGAGTAATAGCTGTCGAAGGAGAGACGGTTGAGCTTAAAGGCAATCAGGTGTATGTCAATGGGTCTCTCGTCCGGGAGCCTTACCTGAAGCAAGGTGATTATTCACCTTTCGAGCCGGAAACGGTGCCCGCTGAGAATATTTTTGTTTTAGGGGATAATCGGAGAGAGAGCGGTGACTCCCGGGAATGGGGGGTTTTACCGAAAAGTTATATCATCGGTAAAGCATGGTTGGTTTATAGTCCGCTCCAAAGAATCAAAACACTTCGGTAGTGGATAGAGATGGTTTAAGAAGGTGTTTCCTTGAGTATTCAATGGTTTCCTGGCCACATGGCCAAAGCAAAACGACTTTTATTGGAGCAGCTGCGTTGGGTAGATGTGGTCATCGAATTAGGCGACGCCCGTTTACCTGAAAGCAGTAGAAACCCTCTGCTGCAAGAAATGTTGGAGAATAAACCGAAAATTGTGATCTTAAATAAGGCTGATTTGGCCGACCCGTATTGGACGGAACAATGGCTGAAAGAACTTCATAAATCCAGCCCGGTATTAGCTGTGAGTGCAGCCAGTGGTGCCGGAGTCGGTAAAATCGTCCCTGAAGTGGAACGCTTGATGGCGGATAAGATAAAAAAATGGACGGACAAAGGTCTCAGGGCTCGCAGCATTCGCGTTATGATTGTGGGAATACCCAATAGTGGGAAGTCTTCTCTGGTGAATAATTTGATTGGAAGTACAAAAGCTAAGACAGGGAATAAACCCGGGGTAACCAGAGGAAATCAATGGATTCGCATCCACGATAAGGTGGAACTATTAGATACACCGGGTTTATTATGGCCCAAATTCGAAGACCCGGAAGTAGGGAAGAAGTTAGGAGCAGTAGGTGCCATCCGGGATGAAGTCCTTAATCTGGAAGAGTTGTCCCTTTGGGTGCTGGAATGGTTAAAGGAATACTACCCTGAGTCGCTAAAGCGTTATACAGAGGATATTCAAGCTTTGGACTTGGAAGGAATAGGACGTAAAAGAGGTTGCTTAGTCAAAGGCGGTGCAATCGACACCTTAAAGGCAGCTCAGATCTTTTTAAGGGAATTCCGCTCCGGCTCATTGGGGAAATTCACCATTGACCGCTTACATACGCGATTTTAACCGGAAGTCATAGGGATAGCCGACGACTTTGCTTACTGCGATACTTGGACAAGTAGGCAGCAAGTGTGCAGCCTTGGCTTTCATGGGGAAGCCGGGCTTTTAAAACTTAAGAGAAGAGCGAGAAAGAAGAGGTTATATTTTGAAGATATCGCAGATGAGCATTCGAGAAGTAAGCGAGGTTATCAATTCAGAACCATCGGCTGAATTTCTTGAAGCCTGTACCAAGGATACCCGGCAAGGTATACAACAACTGGTCAGCCGTTACTATAGGGACTTTGCTGCACGTAAAGCGGAGGAGCAGAGAATCGGTAATCTGTTGGCGGAAGAAAGGCAATTATGGGGGAAAGGTTATTTGCATATCGCCGGCATAGATGAAGCGGGGAGAGGACCATTAGCCGGTCCGGTGGTAGCAGCGGCCTGTATTTTACCGGCGAAATTTAATTTGCCCGGACTCGATGATTCCAAAAAATTAACTGAAAGTAAGCGGGAAAGACTCTACCAAGAGATTAAGGAACAAGCTATTGGCTATGCCGTAAGCAGTGCCGAACCGGCCGAGATCGATGCCCTAAATATTCTAGGGGCTACCAAGTTGGCTATGAAAAGAGCTGTTGAAAATTTAAAAATTCAACCCCACTTTTTGCTAATCGATGCCTTAGAATTACCCGGCCTTAGGCTCCCCCAAAAGGGAATTATTGATGGTGACGCCTTGAGTGCAAGTATTGCCGCAGCTTCTATTTTAGCCAAAGTTTCTAGGGATCATTTAATGAGTGAACTTAGCAAGCTTTACCCGGAGTATGGATTTGCAAGGAATAAGGGATATGGTACCAGAGAGCATATTTCGGCTCTCCACCGCCATGGTCCATGTCCGATTCATCGCCGGAGTTTCGCCCCGGTTCTCAAGCAGGTAGATATAGTTTGAAAATATTTATAATTTTCCATTCGAGATATTAGACATACATAATTGTTGACTATTGATGAACAAATATGGCACAATGAGTTTGGCTTATGGGAAATATTTTTTTAATGAAGGGGGGGTAAGGAGATGTCAGATAACTTTGCTGCTGTAGGGATTGCGCTTGTGGTAGCAATTGCCATCAACTTAATTATGATGTTGATGCCCAAACTCTTAGCTCCGAAAAAACCAGTTCCAGAGAAGTTAGTAACTTATGAAAGCGGTAACGTAACAATTGGACGGACATGGTTAGGTTTCAAAAGCAATTATTTTCTTTATGCCCTTGTATTTACGGCCTTTGACGTAGAAACAGTATTCTTGTTCCCTTGGGCGTTGTCGTTCCGCCAACTCGGAACCTTCGCTTTTGTTGAAATGTTTGTCTTCATAATCATTCTTTTAGTTGGTTTCTGGTATGCTTGGAAGGAAGGTGCATTAGAGTGGATGTAGCAAAAGAGAAAGAACTCCGGGAATCCGAAGCGCTCATGGAAAAAAATGTGCTGCTGACCAGTATTGATAAGGTCTTGAACTGGGGACGCGGACATTCTTTTTGGCCTGTCACCTTCGGTTTGGCATGCTGTGCGATCGAAATGATGGCTGCAGGTGGTCCGCGTGTGGACATTTCTCGTTTCGGGTACGAGGTCTTCCGGGCGTCACCCCGCCATGCCGATGTCATGATTGTCGCTGGAACATGTACTCGCAAAATGGCCCCTCTTCTGCGGATGATTTATGACCAGATGCCTGAACCCAAATGGGTTATTGCTATGGGCAGCTGTGCCAGCGCAGGCGGTCCCTTTGCGGATTCTTATGCCATGTTGACAGGAGTGGATAAAGTAGTCCCCGTTGATGTTTATATTCCTGGCTGCCCTCCACGGCCGGAATCCTTAGTATATGGGTTGCTTCAACTTCAACATAAAGTAAACAACCCAGACAAGGTGAGGTTATTGAAACATGGGAAATAAAGAAGTGTTAAGAAAACGCGTGGATGATTTAGCATCCCGGGTTAGTGGAACAGTGGAAGAGCTGATCGATACTTTAGTGCTGACTGTTAAGTCGCCATATATAACAGAAACCTTGACGGCAGCGAAAAACTTCGAGGAAGTACCTTGTGACTTTCTCCACGACATTGCGGGAGTAGATAAGGTAAGTCATTTTGAAGTAGTTTATCAATTAACGAGCTTGCGGGGACCACAAAAGCTTAGAGTAAAAGCGATTGTCGACCGTGAGAACCCGGTGATTGATTCCGTAACCCGGATCTGGGCGGGTGCTAATTTTATGGAGCGGGAAGCCTATGATATGTTTGGGATTCAATTCAAAGGACACCCGAACTTGAAACGGATTTATCTGTGGGATGATTTTGAAGGATTCCCACTTCGCAAAGATTATGTGACAGAACCTGCGGAAGTTCGAAATGTAACGCGCGTGCGCAGGAAAGATGAGTAAGGGGGTAGAACCATGTCCGATTTTTTAACTGAAGGAACAGAAGAACTCCTTTTAAACATGGGCCCCCAACATCCGAGTATGCACGGTGTCTTTCGGATGATCGTCCATTTACAAGGAGAGACGGTAACGGCAATCGAACCGAAAATCGGCTATTTACATCGGGGATTAGAAAAAATCGCCGAGAGCCGTACCTACACCCAGTTTATTCCCTATACGGACCGTTTGGATTATCTTGCTTCACCACATAATAATCTGGCCTATGTCCAAACCGTTGAAAAGCTGATGGGGCTTGAGATTCCTGAGAGGGCGGAGTATTTAAGGATCATTTATGCCGAATTAGCGCGTATTGCCAGCCATCAAGTGTTTATTGCCAGCGGTGCCCTGGATATTGCGGGATGGACAGCCTGGGGATATCCTTTCCGGGATCGGGAAAGAATCCTTGATCTCTTTGAGATGACTGCAGGTAGTCGCTTAACAGTAAACTGCATGCGGATTGGGGGAGTTAGCGCAGAACCCCCTGCTGAGTTCTGGCCGGCCTTAGAATCCTTCCTTGACGATATGCCCGAAAAACTTGAAGAGTACTTCAATATCTATTTAGGCAATGAAATCACTCAAGGGCGTCTTAAAAATATCGGTATTCTTTCGAAGGAAGTAGCAGAAAATCTATGCATCACCGGGCCTGCTCTTCGTGCCTCGGGAGTACAATATGATGTTCGCAAAGCGGAACCCTATGGAATTTATGATCGCTTTGATTTCGAAGTTCCGGTACTTTATGGCTGCGACTCCTTCGACCGAAATCTCATTCGTTTCATGGAGATTAATGAGAGCTTGAAGATTATTCGTCAAGCAATCCGGGATATTCCCGAAGGACCGATTATGGCCAAGGTGCCCAAGGTTCTTAAACCACCTGTCGGTGAAGTTTATCATCGTGTAGAGAATCCCAAAGGTGAACTTGGTTTCTATATCGTAAGCAATGGAACCACGAAACCTGAGCGGGTTAAGATTCGGGCAGGTGCCTTTGTCAATATGCAATGCTTGAATGAAATCGGTGTTGGCACCTATATTCAAGACCTTATTGTTAGTTTTGCGTCCTTGGATGCAGTGCTTGGTGAAGTGGATAAGTAATACTCTCAGCGAGGGGAGAATAGGATGAAAGCTTTAAATGATTTGCCACAGAATATTGCGGCTGCCATCCGTGGTTTGTTTACGGATCCTAATTCGATTTGGGCCGACTTAACCATGACCTTGATCGGGTTGATACTTGTTATCGTGGTCATTGTAATTTCAGCACTTTTACTAATTGTTCTTGAACGTAAAGTTGCTGGTTGGGGCTCCCAGCGCCCCGGTCCGAACCGCTTGGGTCCGCGCGGATGGTTTCAGACAATCGCCGATGCTCTAAAGTTACTGGGTAAAGAGGATCTTACACCCGCTAACGCAGACAAAGTAATGTTTAAAATTGCTCCGATGTTTATCTTTGGTATTCCCATTTTAACCTTGGCTATCATTCCCTTTGGGTATGCAATGACAGTAATTGACTTGGAACTGGGGATCTTCTTTTACTTAGGGATTACCTCAGTAGCCACTCTTGCCTTTATTATGGCAGGGTGGAGTTCCAATAATAAGTTCTCCTTACTTGGGGGAATGCGTGCCGTTGCTCAAATGATCAGTTATGAGATTCCTTTGATTTTCTCGCTTCTGGGTGTTGTCATGCTGACCCAGACCTTTAATTTAACAAAAATCGTCGAGGCTCAAGCTACGCTTCCTTTCATATTTTTACAACCATTGGCCTTCGTTATCTTTTTGATATGTGGGCAAGCGGAAGTCAACAGGGCGCCATTTGACCTTTTGGAAGCTGACCAGGAAATTATTGCCGGACCCTTTACAGAGTACACAGGCCTACGGTGGGGATTATTCTATCTGGGTGAATATGCGAACCTGGTTGCGATGTGTGCTTTGGCTACCACCGTATTCTTGGGTGGTTGGCAAGGACCGGCCTTATTACCGGGCTGGGCTTGGTTCTGGTTAAAAGTAGGTCTTTTGATCTTCATATCCATGTGGGTTCGTTGGACATTCCCACGGATTCGGATTGACCACTTGATGCATTTTGCCTGGAAGGTCTTGTTACCGCTCGCGCTTCTCAACATCTTGTTGACGGGTTTGGGGATTTATATCTATCAACTCGTGATTGGAGGGTGACAGAGTGTTAGGTAAAGGGTTATTTAAAGGGATGGGCATCACACTGAAAAAGATGCTCGGACCAAACATCACAGAGTTCTATCCGGACGTAATGCCGAATCTTCCCAAGACCGTGCGTAGTTCAATGGGTCTGGAACCGGACAAATGTATTTCTTGCTCACTTTGCGCTATGGCCTGCCCCAACCAGGTTATTACCTTAACCAGTGAAAAGAACGAGAGCAATAAAAAGGTTCTTAAAACTTATCATATGGATGTAGGTCGCTGCCTGTTTTGCGGGCTTTGCACAGAAGCATGTCCTACGAATGCTTTAACGGTAACTCAGGAGTTTGAGAACTCGGTATTCTACCCTGAGGATTTGTACTGGGATATGATTGAGCGTTCCAAGGGTCATCGGAAGGAGGGCAACGAATGAGTACTATGGCGACAATAGTGTTCTTCATTTTCGCCATAATCGCCGTGGCTTCGGCTTGGGGAGTTGTCACTTCAAAAAATATTGTGCACAGTGCCTTTTTCTTGGCACTTTCCTTTGCCGGGGTTGCCGTCCTGTATGTACTGTTAAATGCTGAGTATCTTGCAGCTGTTCAGCTTCTTGTCTATGCAGGAGCAATTTCGATTATGGTTATCTTTGCGGTCATGTTGACCTTGCGGGGCGATGTAGCGGAAAGCAGCCCTGTAACTAAGAAATGGACAGCAGGTGCCTTGGTAGGTGCACTTGTGTTTATCGTTTTGGCTTTAGTAATTTTGACAAATAATGATTGGCGGATTCTTGCCATGCCCGCTCTTTCGGGAGGGACTACCGCTGAGCTCTCCAAGCTGATGTTGTCATGGTATATGGTGCCCTTTGAGGTGGCTGCTATTTTGATTACTGTTGCTTTGATCGGGGCAGTGATCATCGCGAAAGGAGGGCATGAAAGCAAATGAGTATAAGCGTTGGACTTGGATCTTATCTGTTGGTTGGAGCGATGCTTTTTTGCTTGGGACTTTACGGAGTTTTCGTGAAGAGAAATATCATTGCTATTCTCATGTCCATGGAATTAATGCTTAATGCTGTGAATATTAACTTTGTTGCTTTCAGCCGATTTGCGCCCTGGGCTGATCCTGGGACAAATCCACTCATTGGACAGGTGGCTGCAATCTTCGTCATTGTGGTTGCTGCCGCTGAGATTGCCGTGGGTCTGGCTCTGGTTATCGCTATATATCGCAATCGCCGCTCCACAAGTGTGGATGATTTCAACTGGTTGAAGTGGTAGAGAGTCTATGGAGAGGTAGGTGTTCAAGGAAATGAATGATCTTTTTCAATGGGCATGGTTAATCCCGTTTTTGCCCTTTCTGTCGTTTCTCCTCATCGCCTTAGTCACGAAGCGATCCAAAAGACTGTCCTCCACCATTTCCATCTTGGCGATTCTTACTTCGTTTGGATTGTCCATAGCTATCGGTCTTGGTGTAATTCAGTCTGGTTCGCAAATTGTTGATAACCCCGTGATGAGAACTGTAAATTGGCTCAGCATTGGCGGACTAAATATTGACTTTGGGACAATTATTGACCCAATGAGTGCGATGATGCTGTTTGTGGTTACCTTGGTTGCCTCCATGGTTCAGATTTATTCCATCGGGTATATGCATGGAGACCCTGGGTTTTCTCGCTATTATGCATTCCAATCCTTATTTGCTGCGTCCATGTTGGGCATGGTCTTAGCGACAAACCTTCTGCAGCTGTTTGTTTTCTGGGAACTGGTGGGGCTTTGTTCATATCTGCTCATCGGGTTCTGGTTCTTTAAGGTATCCGCTCGGGAGGCTGCCAAAAAAGCCTTTATCACCACCCGGGTCGGAGATTTTGGTTTGCTCTTAGGAATTTTGTTCCTTTATAATCAGTTTGGTACTTTGAATTTTTATGGTCCTGGTTCCTTATCCGTCCAGATGGCTACGAGCTTCCAGGATTTCGCCCTCATCGGTGGCGTAAGCTATCTTACTGTAATGGCCTTTCTCGTCTTCATCGGACCGATTGGCAAATCAGGTCAGTTCCCCTTGCACGTATGGCTGCCTGATGCGATGGAAGGTCCTACACCTGTCAGTGCCTTGATCCATGCCGCTACCATGGTTGTGGCCGGGGTATACTTGGTTGCCCGGATGTTCTTCCTCTTTGATAATGCATCACCCGCAGCACTTCAGTTGGTTGCCGGCTTGGGAGCCTTTACAGCGATTTTTGCGGCGACCATTGCTATTGCTCAGGACGACATCAAACGTATCTTGGCTTATTCCACTTTAAGCCAATTGGGTTATATGATGTTCGCTTTAGGTGTTGGATCCTTAACGGCTTCCATGTTCCACCTCATGACCCATGCTTTCTTTAAAGCCTTGATGTTCTTAGGAGCCGGTTCGGTTATTCATGCTCTCCATGAGAAACAAAACATTTGGGATATGGGCGGCCTTTGGAAGAAGATGCCGATTACCGGTACAACCTTCTTTATCGGTGTCTTGGCAATCGCCGGAATCCCTCCTTTTGCCGGATTCTTCTCTAAAGATGAAATTCTAGCGGCAGCATTCCATGGTCATCCGGTGATCTTTGCTGTGGGCTTATTCACCGCCTTCTTAACTGCCTTCTATATGAGCCGCCTCTTCTTCGTGGCTTTCATGGGCAAGGAAAAACCGGAAAATCATCCTCACGAATCTCCATGGGTAATGACAGTACCCCTTATTATCTTGGCTTTCTTCAGTATTGTTGGCGGATGGGTAGCATTACCTGAGCATGGCTTTGGGTACTTCGTGCATTATGGTGAGTTTCATCCCCATGCCATTAACTGGACAGTTGCTACTGTTTCCGTTATTGCCGGAGTATTGGGTATGGGCTTGGCCTATATTACCTATGTGACCAGAACTATTAAAGCTGAAAATGTGGTAGCCCGTTTCCCCGGAGTATATAAACTCCTGAAAAACAAGTACTATATTGATGAAATCTATCTTTGGTTTATCCATAAGGTTATGGATGGCATCGTTGCAAAAGCTCTTTACTGGTTTGATCTCTATATTATCGATGGCATTGTTAATGGGTTGGCAGCGATCACCCGGGGTTCAGGTCGTGTACTTCGCCGGACCACAACCGGTCAATTGCAAACCTATGCTTTAGTATTCTTCTTTGCTGTAGTCGTAATCTATCTCTTCTTCGCCTTGGGAGAAGGACAGCTATCGGCACTTAATCCCGCAGCTATGCTAGGAGGTGTTAAGTAATGTCGACATTGGCACTTCAGCCCGAAGTAGGCTCTCTAATACTGCCATTCGCACTGTTAGCACCGATTCTAGCAGCACTGGTGATCGTATTCCTTCCTAAAGAAGAAGGAAAAACGATTAAGTTAGTGGCAGCCATTGGTACTCTTACTTCCTTGGTGCTTTCTCTCTTTGTTTTCTTTGCTTACGATCGCTCCTTAGCCGGTATGCAATTTAACCTTACGATTCCCCTTATTCCGGATATCGGGGTTAACCTGGCTTTCGGGGTTGACGGTATCAGTATTCCCATGCTTTTACTGACTAACCTAATCGGTTTCACGGCGGTGTATTCTTCTTGGAATATTGAGAATCGGGTAAAAGAGTTCTTCGTGCTGCTCTTAATCCTGATTGCCGGGGTTATGGGAACCTTCATCGCTCGCGACCTGTTTATCTTCTTCCTTTTCTACGAAATCGTGGTTATTCCTATTTATATCATGGTTATCATTTGGGGAAGTACCAAACGGGTTTCCAAAGAGTATGCAGGTATGAAATTGACCATCTACCTGTTGATCGGATCGGCTTTATTGCTGGTGGCTATGGTTTCTCTATGGGTCAACGCTACCAACCAGTTGGCCGCTATGGGTCAAGGACCGACCTTTATGTTCGATGAACTGGCCAAACTCCAGTTTGACCAGAACTTCCAGGTCATTGCTTTTGGTCTGTTAGCCCTTGGCTTTGGTTCCTTGATTTCGATGTTCCCCTTCCACTCATGGTCTCCAGACGGTTATGCCGGTGCGCCTACCGCGGTCAGTATGATTCACGCCGGGGTCTTGAAAAAGATCGGGGGTTACGGTTTAATTCGACTAGGGCTCATGGTGTTCCCACTGGGAGCAAAATTCTGGGCGCCGGTGATTGCGGTTTTAGCTATTATTAACGTCCTTTATGCTGCTTTCATCGCTTTAGCTCAAAAAGACCTCAAGTATGTTGTCGGATATTCTTCCGTCAGCCATATGGGTTATGTCCTGATCGCTGTGGTAGCCTTGAATGTCACCAGTCTTAATGGTGCGGTGGCTATGATGTTTGCTCACGGCGTTATGTCGGCTCTCTTCTTCTCCATGATCGGATTTATCTATGAGAAGACCCATACTCGGAATATTGCTGAACTAGGCGGGCTTGCTCATCAGATGCCTCGTCTGGCCGTTGGTTTCTTGCTTGCCGGTATGGCGGGTTTAGGGCTTCCCGGTACGGTGAACTTCATCGGTGAATTTACCATTTTCATTGGCACTGTTCGCACCTTCCCGATTCATGCGATTATCGGTATTGCCGGGATTATCTTCACAGCGGTTTATTCCCTCCGACTGATTGCTAATGTCCTGTTTGGACCTCGTCGGAAAGAATGGGATCACCTTAAAGACCTACACGGTCCGGAACTGGTTCCGCTGTTTGTGCTGGTCTTTGTCATTATCGTTACAGGTGTATTCCCGAATATGGTATTACAGCTGATCGACACCGGGGTCCATTCCTCAGGATTAGCCAAGGTGCTTGAAGCCGTGACTCAGGCGAAGATTGGAGGGTTGTTCTAATGGTGACTTTCGATTTATCTTTACTCTCTACGGAAATCATTATGGCAGTCCTTAGCCTTGGCTTATTTGCAATAGGTCTAATCCTCCCCCGCGGGTCAAGAAAAGGTATGTTCCCCCTCACTCTCTTCGCCATTATGGGAACCCTTGTCTATGCCATCTATGATTTCTTCTTTGGCGGAAATGCGGCATTCTTGCAAGGAATGTATATGCATGATCAATTTGCCGGCTTCTTTAAGATACTGTTCCTTGTGGCCGCGTTTTTGGTGGTGCTCTCAACTAAGGATTATGTAGACAAATTCCAAGCTCATCGTGGCGAGTTCTACCCCTTATTGTTGGTAGCCACATTAGGTATGATGATCATGTCCGGTGCCGGGGATCTCATTACCATGTATGTGGGCTTAGAGCTCATGACCATCACTTTCTATATTCTTGTTGCTTATCATCCCAATGACCCCAAATCTTCTGAGGCAGGTATTAAGTATTTAGTCTTAGGAGCTACCTCTTCAGCGATACTTCTTTATGGTATCAGTCTTATCTACGGGGTTACCGGTTCTACCCAAATGTTCGCAGTAGCTATGGCATTGGGATCTGAGTCAAATGCAACCACAATTCTTGCTACTGTATTTATGCTGGCCGGTTTTGGCTTTAAGATCAGTTTGGTGCCCTTTCATATGTGGGCTCCTGATATCTATGAAGGAGCACCTTCTCCGGTTACCGCCTTCCTGGCTACGGCTTCTAAGGCAGCAGGTTTTGCAGCATTGGTGAGATTCTACCTCTTAATGATGTACAGTCAATCCTTTGCCGAAACGGGGCTCATCATACTTCTCGTACTCTCGGCCATGACCATGATAATTGGTAACTTAATGGCTTTCCCGCAAAAGAACATCCAACGCTTGATGGCTTATTCGGGAATTGCTCAGGCCGGTTATGTCATTGTTGGTGTCATCGCCGTATCTGTCCCCACTATCTCTGCCTTTGTCGGTGGGATCAAAGCGGTACTTTTCTACCTGATGATTTATATCGTTGCTAACCTCGGTGCTTTTGCCGTGATTACTCATGTTGCTCAAAGCCAGGGCAGCACTGAAATTAAAGATTACGCTGGATTGGCGAGACGCTCACCGTTGGCAGCGGCAGTGCTTACCGCCTCAGTTCTTTCCTTGGCCGGTATTCCGCCTCTTGCAGGCTTTGTGGGTAAATTCTACCTCTTCTCAGCGGTAATCAATCAAGGTTATGTATGGATTGCAGTAGTTGGCTTTGTCATGAGTATGATCTCCGTCTATTACTACTTGTCCATCGTTAAGGTCATGTATTTAGGTGAAGGAGAAGGATTGCCGGAAGTACCTGTTCGCGGAGCAGCAAAGTTCGGCATGGTATTTTCTCTGATCGTCACTTTAGTCTTAGGGATTTACCCGACTCCACTTGCTCAAATGGCAATTACAGCAGCTTCCAGCTTAGTAAAATAGAATAGCATTAAGAAGATTTTAGTTGAGTCCTGGTTTTTACCGGGGCTCTTTTCTTTTATCCTTTTGCTATTCTGTGCTAAAATATGTAAAAGGGAAGGGTAGGAGATCTTGTTTGAGGAATAAAAAACAGGTTATTGGTCAATTAGGGGAAAACCAAGCTGTACAACATTTAAGACAAGCGGGACTTGCGGTTCTCGAGCGTAATTACCGATGTTCCTTGGGGGAGATGGATATTATCGCTAGGGACCAGGATACCCTCGTTTTTATCGAGGTCCGGACACGCTCTTCCGGGAAGCTTGGGTGGGGTGAGGAAAGCATTACTCCACAGAAAAGAGCACGTCTTTATCGGATTGCCACTCACTATCTAAAATATAAGAACTATAAGCAGTGGCCCCCTTTGCGATTTGACCTGATTGCGATTCGGTCTAGTGATTTAATGGATAAGGAGCCTGATCTTAACTGGATTCGTGGAATCTAAGTGTATTTTTATGAAGTTCAGCTGAGACAAGTTTGTAGAATTAATCCGGTATGATAAAATGCTAATAAGGGACTAATCTGGAGGAGGAACGTTATGAATCCGATTTTAGTGATTGATGACGAAGAACGTATTCGCCATTTAGTAAGAATGTATCTGGAAAGGGAAGGCTTTGCCGTAGATGAAGCGGGTAATGGGCGTGAAGCCCTAGATAAAATTCAAAAACGTGAATATGCCTTGTTGATTGTTGACTTGATGATGCCGGAGGTCGATGGTTGGCGCGTATGCCGTGATGTTCGTGAAAAGTCCGATGTGCCGATCATTATGCTTACTGCTCGGGGCGAGGAGTTTGACAGGGTATTAGGCTTTGAATTAGGGGCAGATGATTATCTGGTTAAACCTTTCAGTACCAAGGAGTTGGTGGCTCGGGTTAAGGCTTTATTGCGGCGTTCGGGGGGGAGTTTAACCGTCAATTCTTCGGATTTAATTTATGGTCCGCTTAAAATCGAAAAGGACAAGCATCGGGTGTCTATCGATGATGAGCAGATTCCCTTTACTCCCCGGGAATTTGAACTTCTTTATTTCTTGGCGAAAAACCCCAGTCGGGTATTTTCCAGGGAACAACTCATGGAAACCGTTTGGGGGTATGATTTTTACGGGGATGCGCGAACAGTGGATACCCACGTTAAAAAGATCCGTGAAAAGCTTTTCGACCCTAAAGTAAGAAGTATGCTTGCCACAGTATGGGGAGTGGGCTATAAATTCGATCCGGAAGCAGCTAGCGATTAATTTTGAGAATAACTTGGAAAGAGGAAAAAACGTGAAGTTCGACTTTCGTCCTCGTAGTATCAGTATGAAATTATGGGCTGCCATAACCGCCTTGATTTTAGTAGTATTAGGTGGCTTAGGGGTAACCATTACCTTGCTTTTTAGTGATTTCTATTTCCAACAAACTCTCGATAGCCTGGGAAATGAGGTCAAGGAAATATCTCGTTACCTAAGCGAACAGCCGAATTGGTCGCAGCGTTTGTTTGCCATTGATGAAATTCGCTTGTCTTCGGATACACAAATGGTGGTTATTGATCGTTATAGCGAGATCATCGCCATCAAGGGAGGAAACGTTGCTGCCAGTTTTGGCACCAACGATCGTATCGGCTGGGGTGATGCTTCAGGGGAGATGAGTTGGCTAATTCGTTCCCTATATCCCTCGGATTTCTTAACCCGCTCCGATATTGCCGAAGTCCTGGCGGGAAAGGTAATTACGATTAAAGCCATACCCCGGAATCAAACAGGACAAGCTATGCTGATTGCGGCTGCTCCTATCGGCGACTTAAGTGAAGCTATTGTTGTCTTAGGAACCTCACCGGCTCCGGTTCAGGACAGCATTAATGCCTTTAGGCGGATGACTCTTTACGTTTCCTTGGTAGCGGTTGTTCTGGCTACCCTTGTTAGTTTAATCTTTTCCCGCCAAGTCACCAGACCATTAGCCCTTATGCAAAAAGGGGCTACCCGGATGGCTACCGGCGACTTCCAGCCAATTACCGGGGTTAGAAGCCGGGATGAATTGGGTGAACTGGCAGATGTTCTGAACTCAATGGGTGAAAGCCTGAAGAATCATACCACTTGGTTATCTGAAGAAAGAAACCTCCTCTTGGGAATTGTCGAAGGGATCAGCGACGGAGTTATTATGCTGGATGCGAACGGGGAGATTCTCTACTCCAATGAACCGGCAAAAGCCCTCTGGCAAGGCACTGGTGCGGAAGAAGAGTCTTTAGAACGTAAAGCTAAGCTTATGACATTTCTTCGGGAGTTTATGGAGAATTTCGAGGTAGACAAAAGAATGCATTTTAACTTAGATACCCAAGTTTTGCAAGTTGCCATGGAAACTACCCAGTCCGAGGATGGGATGCAGGGTTATGTAGCTGTATTACGGGATATTACTGCATCTTTAAGATCTGAGAAAGAGCGGCGTGACTTTATGGCTAGTGTCACCCACGAATTGCGTACCCCACTTCATCTCATCCAAGGCTATTTGGAGGCCATTCAGGATGAAGTCATTCCCAAAGAGGAGCAGGCTGAGCATATAGATCTGGTGCTGGAAGAGGCTAAACGCTTGGCTAAGCTGGTTATGGAGCTTCAGGAGCTGGATCGCTTTGATAACTGGAAGAACTTCGAGAAGAAAGAGATTGACCTGGCTAGTTTTCTTCAAGAGCTGCGCTACCGTTTCCAAGGGCGTGCCGATGATTTAGGAATAAACCTGGAATTTGAAAATGGAGCAGGGGTGATTTACGCTAACCGTGATCGCTTGCTGCAAGTTTTTATCAACCTTATTGAAAATGCTTTTCGCCATACAACCGTAGGAAAACATGTCCGGATCAGAATTTTTGATTGTGGAGAAAAGATTCAGTTTAATGTAGAGGATGAAGGAGAGGGAATTCCGCCCCAAGCTCTCCCCCATATATTTGAGCGATTCTACAGGGTCGATAAATCCCGCACCCGCAAAGAAGGGGGGATGGGCCTGGGCTTATCCATCGTTAGATTGATTGTTGAAGCCCATGACGGCGAAATCAAAGTCGAAAGCGTAGTCGGCAAGGGAACCACCTTTAAAGTAATCATCCCCAAAGTTGAAACAGAGGGACAGGTTCTCTGTTTCAACCAAGCTCATTCTCATCCTGAGTGATAGCGATGTGAAACAGTCTGACAGATCTCTTGTTTCAACCAAGTTTATAGTATTCTGGGAGATAGAGAGGGAGCTTAATAAAAGAAAAAACGGTAAGACATTAGCATTTTTTGCTTAATATCTACCGTTTTTTCTTGCTATTTTAAAAAATATTTTATTTTAAGGTTTTAAAGCTACTAGACTTTCGTCCAACTATTCTATCTTCATGTTATTATTGTCCGATCAAGGGCGCGAAACTGCAAAGCCTCGGCAAGATGGCGTGGAAGGATTCTGTCTTCACTATCTAAATCGGCGATGGTACGAGCAACCCGCAGAATACGGTCATGGCTGCGGGCACTTAAGTTTTGCCGATCAAATACTCGCCGGAGAAGTTGCTCGCTCACTTGATCAAGAGCGCAGTAATCTACAGTCTCCGCTGCACTCATTTCGGCATTGGTCTTGCTTTCACCTAAACGGACCCATTGACGCTGACGGGCTTTAAGAACCCGAGCCTGCACATCAAGCGAAGACTCTCCTTTTGGGACTGAGTGAAGCTCGTCAAACTCGACTCGGGGAACTTCAATATGCAGGTCAAATCGATCAAGTAAGGGGCCGGATATACGTCCCCGATAGTTATCGATTTGCCTTGGAGTACAGGTGCATGGCCTTTTGGTATCACCTAACCAACCACACGGACAAGGATTCATTGATGCGACGATGCTTAGACGAGCCGGATATTTGACACTGCCACGCTGGCGGGTTAACGTAAGCTCGCGGTCCTCTAAGGGTTGACGTAGGGATTCCAGCACCTCTCGTGAGAACTCCGGCAATTCGTCTAAGAATAGCACCCCATGGTTAGCTAAAATAAGCTCGCCTGGCTTCAAATCCCGACCACCACCGAGAATTCCTGCCGCTGTCGCTGAATGGTGAGGTTGGCGAAATGGTCTTGTATGAATCAGCTGCCCGTTATGTCCCAGCAAGCCGGCGATACTATAGATCTTTGTAACCTCCAGGCTTTCCGCTCTGGTTAAAGGGGGCAGAATACCCGCATAGGCCTTGGCCAGCATGGTCTTCCCCGAGCCGGGTGAGCCAAGCAGAAGGAGGTTATGTCCACCGGCGGCTGCAATTTCCAGGGCTCTTTTGGCTTGCTGTTGCCCCCGAATAGTGCTAAGATCGATAGTATTATCCGGAGGAATCTCTAGAGTGGATTGGGGGGATTTTGTTTGAGGATAGGTGAACAGTTGATCATTCTCTAAAGAATTGACTAACTGTGCAAGATTTTCGGCAGATCCGCTCGTAATCTCTTCTATAAGGTTGGCCTCAAGAACATTCTCAGGAGGAACGATTAGGGCATATTCAGAGTGCTGGGCTAAAGACACGGCCATAGCGAGAATTCCCGGCACCGGTCGCAGCTGCCCCTCTAGAGATAATTCGCCGACAAAGACGGTATTCGTAAGTCTCTTTGCCGAGCATTGCCCCGTGGCCGCTAATATGCCGATGGCAATGGGCAGATCTAACCCAGACCCATCTTTTTTGAGGTCTGCCGGAGCTAAATTTACCGTAATACGCTGTAAGGGGAAGTCGAATCCGGAGTTCTTGATAGCCGAGCGGACCCTTTCACGTGATTCCCGGACTGCCGTGTTGGGAAGCCCAACGATGTCAAACCCGGGCAGTCCGTTGGAGACATCTACCTCTACCCGAATTAAATGGGCCTGAATTCCGGAAACAGCCATACCATGCACAGAAGCAAACAATCTAATCCCTCCCATAGGAGGAAAGATTCGACAGCAATCTGTATTTTCCTTCCAGAATAACTTGGGGGTTCTTGTCGAATAATGAAGGAGTCAGTGGCTAAGGCTAAAAGTAGTATGAGCAAATATTAAGTACTTTTGGGATAAGCTATTAAAGCAGGAAAATGGCGAAGCAATATGTAATATGTACATTAACTAACGGTAAGATTCAAAAATAATTTAAAAGAGGGATTAAAATAATGTCACGACAAAAAGATGAACTTGAAACGGTAACCTTGCTTGGCAGTCATGTTAAGGTTAGTTTTAATTACAATCCGGATATTCTCGAGTACTTTACAAACAAACACCAAGAAAATGATTATTGGGTAAAATTTAACTGTCCGGAATTTACCTCCCTTTGTCCTATGACCGGGCAACCTGACTTTGCAACGATCTATATTAGCTATGTTCCCGATGTCAAAATGGTTGAGAGCAAGTCTTTGAAGCTTTATCTATTGAGCTTTAGAAATAATGGAGATTTTCATGAGGATGTCGTTAATATTATTATGAAGGATTTAATAAAACTGCTTGAGCCTCGTTACATTGAGGTCTGGGGCAAGTTTCTCCCTAGAGGGGGAATCAGCATTGATCCCTATTGTAATTATGGCAAAGGCGAAAAGTGGGAGAAGTTTGCTGCTCAGCGACTCCTTTATCATGATGTTCAGCTGGAACACATCGACAATCGCTAGAAAGGCGTATCATAAAAGCTCTGCTTAAAAGGCTGAGCTTTTATGACATATTTTTCGAAATATTCTCTTCTTACTTGTCCTCTCACACGCTATACTAACAATATACGACAAAAGACCTATAGCGATAAAGCGAGGGATTTGAATTGTACTTACGGCAAATAGAAGAGTTAAGTAATAGTGTCTCCAAAATCGTAATTGGCAAGGAAAAAGTCCTGGAACTTATTTTAGTTGGTTTATTGGCAGATGGACATATATTAATCGATGATGTTCCAGGTGTTGGCAAGACTTTATTAGCGAAAACATTAGCAGCTACTTTAGGCTGTGATTTTCGGCGTATCCAGTTTACCCCTGACCTGACACCTACCGATGTTACAGGTTTTTTTGTCTATAACCGTAGCACTAATGATTTCACATTCCGACCTGGTCCGGTGATGACCAATATTTTGCTTGCAGATGAAATTAACCGCACCGTACCTCGTACACAATCAAGTTTACTTGAAGCGATGGAAGAAAAACAGATTACTGTGGAAGGACAGACCTTTCCTTTACCCAAACCATTTTTGGTCTTGGCGACTCAGAATCCTTTTGAGCAAGAAGGCACCTTCCCCTTACCGGAAGCCCAATTAGACCGTTTTATACTGAAGGTTAGTATGGGTTACCCCAGTGCTAAAGAAGAAGAGGAGATTCTCACAGCACAAACAAAGCAAAACACCGCTTCATCTTTACCGATGGTTGCGGAAGCTACTGATGTCCTTGCCTGGCAGGAGGCAACAGAACAAATTACGGTCCGCCGGCCTTTATGTAATTATCTGGTTTCCCTTGTCAGAGCAACCCGTGAACATCCCTCCATTGCCTTGGGGGCCAGTCCGCGGGCAACAGTGGCCTTATTTCGGGCGGTTAAAGCCTTGGCTTTTTTGCGTAAACGTAGTTATGTTATCCCCGACGATATTAAATATCTTGCCCAACCTGTCTTGGCCCATCGACTTATTCTGCGCCGTGAAGACCGTCTGCGTGGACTAAATGCGCGGACTGTTCTTAATGAAGTTTTGCAAAACATTCCGGTGCCAATTGAGAAGGAGGGTGACGCCGGTGGGGGAGATTGAAGTAACTTCACCAACGGAAATATCCCTTTTTAGTATTGGAATCATAAGAATAATCATTGCAATTACTATGCTCATCTCATTACGTAGTCAATTTTATCTGCCGGCGCTTGTGTGTCTTCTGCTCCTGGTTACGATCGAGGGTGCACGTTATTGGAGCCGCCGGGGATTACGCCGGCTGACTTTAACCCAAGAGCTTACACCAGCTCGCCTTTTTCCCGGCGAAGAAGCAAGTTTAAACCTGCGTATAAACAATGCAAAGCTACTGCCGGTCTTTTTGGAATGGCAGCTTCAACTGCCTAGCGGGCTTTTCTTAGTTACGGCTGATTCAGAAAGAATTGCTTCTCATTTTTCCGAGCAAACAATTATTAAATGGTTTGCTTCCAGCGAACATATCTATACCTTCAAGGCAGCTAAGCGCGGCGTCTACCGACTTCCTGCACCTGTATTAATCTCTAGAGACGGTCTAGGCCTTTTTAGCACTGAAAATTCCCGACAAGGTACGGAGCGGGAAATAATAGTATATCCACGTCTTGCGGCTTTACCTGAACTAAAGTTAAATCCCGCTGACCTGATCGGTTCAAGAGCGGACCGTAGACCGATTCTCCCGGATCCGCTCAATATTGCCGGGCTTCGTGAATATACTCCCGATATGCCCGCTCGCTCAATTGCCTGGAAAGCCAGCGTTAATAAAGATAACCTCCTGGCAAGGGTACAAGAAGCCTCTTCAGATCTTCGCTTATGTATTGCCGTAGATGTCACGGCCCATAGTGAATCTATCTCCCAGTTCGAATATGCTCTTTCTTTAGCTGGGGCCTTGGCCTGTTGGGCCGATGAACGTAGGATACCTTTTGGCTTTCTAGCTAACGCCGGACAAACAAATCTGACAAGTCCAGCCCTAATTCCGCTTGCCGCCGGTCCAAATCAGGCTACCTATGTTTTAGAATGTCTAGCTAGGCTAGAATCAGAACCCTCAGCTCCCTTTGAGGAATTGCTGCGCTCCAGCCATTTCCCTTGGGGGACTACTTTAATTATCTTAGGAAACAATACCCTCTACGACCGCCCGCCTGGAGTAAACCATTTAGTAAACTTTCCGGTCTCGGAAAATTGTACTGTCCTGACTCAAAAGGAGGACTAAATATGCCCACCGATCAAGCAACCGGATATAGAATACATATAGGCTTCCTCACACTTTTTGCTGAGGTAATTAGCATCTCTATGTTTATCGCCCTCGTCTTCGCGGCAGTCTCCAGAGCTTTGGAAAGCTCAATCTTAACGGGCCAACCTCTTAGTGTTTCTTTTTGGCCGCTCTTCTTCTTCGCCGGAGTAGCTTTTCTCATTAATTACCGGCTCGCCGGTCGAACCCACCGAATTATAACCTTTTTGCTTGTCAATCTTTTAATTGGTGGATTTGCCATACGGCTTCTAATGATAACTACTTTTACTTCCGCAAATTTCTTTCCTGCTTGGTCTACTTTAAGTAAGACTGAATGGTTTTTGCTCATGAGCAGCTGGGTTGCTTTTCTCCTTTGCAGTCTTAGGCTTTGGTACAGTGGGCTTATGCTTGCGAGAAAAACACCGGCAAATCGCTCTGCCATTACTCGGTTCGAGGTAACCGTAATTCTAAATTTTGTTATTGTTCTGATCGCGGCTTTAAATTCAATTAGTCTTCCCAAGGCGGCTTTCTGGCTGGTGGTTAATATTCTGACCAACTGCACAATTCTAGCCTTGACACGTCCGAGTACTGCGCCCGTTAAATTACGATTGCTTGGCCCCGGGGTTCTGGCGATAGTTCTTTTTCCCATTTCTTTCACTGCTTCCTATTTGTTGCCTGGTCTTTCTGACCCTGCGGGTATGCTGTTACAAGCTTCGCAGCCAATTGTTAATACATTCACCGCAATTTTAGTCTTTATTATCTCCAGGCTATATAATTACAAAAAGTTTAGTCCTGAACCCGCTTCTTCAAGCCCTAATACTGTAAATGAACTAAACGGGGAAGCAGTGGCATCTACTTCACCCGGCTGGCTTACCACAATCACCCAAATTCTATTCTGGGGCTTAATAATCTTGCTTGTCCTTGTAGTAGTTGCTCTATTAGGATATCTAATGTATCGCATTTTCGTTCGCCTATTGCGAATCCAAACAGCTTCCGCACCCAAAAACTCCTCGCAAAGATGGCTTCCGAATTTAATTACATTCCTCAAGAGCTGTTTCACTTGGCTTATTGCTAAGCTCGTCCCAAGACTTCGATTAGTACCAAGAAAATTAAATGTCCTGCTTGCTTATCAAGCCCTCGAACAATGGGGTGCAAAGAAAAGACTTCCTCGTCAGCTTCACGAGACTCCTTACGAGTATCTGGAACGTCTAAAAGATAAATTTCCCGAACAAACCAATAATCTCAAATATATTACGGAAAGCTACGTGGATTACACTTATGGCACCGGGGGACTAGGTGATCTCTCACTGGATAGACTTAAAATTGCTGTCGGAGGTCTTAAAAGACGAAGTCCATTATCATGATATCTTATAAAAAATATTACCCAATAAATGCCTCTATTCAATGCATATTTAATTGCGGATAGGGGCTCGTAACGATACTAGAGAACCTTATCACAACCTAGAAGGTAGATGCCTTTTTGTAACATACAACGGGCTATTTTGCGGTTAGGAATTCCAAAAGCATTGGGCGTAAGACCCTGGGAGAATAGCAAAGGGAGCAGTTCGGGGATTTCCAAGAATGCCTGATAGGGAGCGCTTGCTATAGAGATCTGAGCCTTTTTGATCCGCTCTAGAATGGCATCTTCCGGTAAGAGCAATTTCCCTAGAACAATATTGGAGTCTAGTTGACGTAAATACTCCAATTGCCGGATATCAAAGGAAATGGGTATTGCCCATTTTTCCATCTGACATAAATAGATTTCTCTCAGGACTTGCTCCAAACCCTCTTTTCCAACAGTTTTCTTCAATTCAATAGAAACTTTTCCCTTACCTTTGATTGTCCAAAGTGCTTCCCTGAGGGAAGGGATTTTTTCTCCGCGATAAGCGTAAGCAAATTTGACACCGGCATCATATTTTCGCAATTCCTGAAAAGTCATATCGGAAACTAGCCCATGTCCATTTGTAGTTCTATCGATTGTTTCATCGTGGATAACAACCGGTACTCCGTCACTGCTCATTTGCACATCCAGTTCAATTCCGTTGGCACCTAGACTCAATGCCTTGCGAAACGCCACCAAGGTGTTTTCCGGAAATTGAAGCATGAAGCCACGATGGGCAATAATCTCCACGCATTTACCACGGCTACTAATAAAAGTGTTCATTACACTCTCCTACAAATATTGCTTACTGGTTTATGATATGTAAGTTATTAAGTAAGTGAGAAGGTAAAGGGGAAAGTCCTTGTGAAAAAGATAACCAAGATCAATAATAAAATTAATTCATTACCCTCGAATAATATAAAAACTAAAATATTTAACAGCAACCTTGTAGCGTATATACCTGTAAATAATGAGGTAACTTCAATTATGTTAATAAAGCAAAAGGAAGCAAAAACTCTCGATCATCCATTAAACAAGTATAAATATCATATATCATATTTCAGATATGTTCGTCTCTCTCCACAATAATGAGGACTCTATATCTTTTGTGTTCCCTTCTTATTTACTAAATTCAGAACCAATGTACTTGGATAAAAAATACAAAACAGATTTTAATATTGCCGAATTTGAAAAATTTTATGATGAGTTTGTTGCATGTTATGGTATTCAATCTAAGTCGTTATACATTTTAGAAAATAAAATTATACTTAACGGTAATCTCATTGGGTCCGCGAATTTAAACAACATTAAGCAAGTTGAATTGGTGTTTTCTCAGGAACAGAATAAGAATTATGTATCTATAACTGTTATCAAGTCATAACCAGCCCGTTCAAGATACTGTTTATTTATTATGATCCTATTGTGAAACAGGGATGGGCAAAGGAATTAGTGGGGTGAAGATGTGTTTGATTTGGAGCGAATGGCACATCAAATGACTATGAATTTGTTGAAAGATTCACCGATGGATGCAGTAGTAAAGCTTTGCCTTTAATTCGCCTGAATGTTTTTGCCGAAAATTTGCCATACTAAGATTTGAACTAAAACAAAATCTTAAAGAGGTGAAGGTTATGGCATTAATACCCTACGACCCTTTCCAAATGTTAAACCGGTATTGGGATGACATGGAGCGAGACTTCATTAAGGGAAGAGGCAAAGAGGATCTTTCTCAGTTCCTTTACCGTGTGGATGTGGAAGAAACACCTAGTCAAGTCTTTGTTACAGCTGAAATTCCTGGGTTAGAGAAAAAGGAAGATCTTCATATCGGGATAGACGAAAATCACTTAACTATCAGCGGCGAGATTAAACGAAGTTCCTCAATAGAAGAGCGTTCTTCTCACCGAGCGGAACGGTATTATGGAAAGTTCAGTCGTACCCTTACCCTCCCCGCAGTAGTTAAGGCCGATGGAGCCCATGCCGGCTATAAAAACGGGGTCTTGGAACTGTCTTTCCTTAAGGACCGTCACCCTGCTGCTCGTACAATTGAAGTGGATTTTCATTAGAAATTAAAAAGGGATTAACTCTTAAAAGAATGAGTTAATCCCTTTACTTTACTTTTTATTAGGACATACGACCTGCCATATTGCGCTCGGCAATCTCAATCGCTTTTTTAACCATGTTCCCACAGTTACGGGAGGATACGCCACTGAACCCTTCTTGCTTTAAGGTATCCGAAAATCCAAGCTCTTGGGCAATCTGCTGTTTAAGATCTTCCGACATGGTGCTGCGACGACGTCTGGACATCTGGATTCCTCCTTTCATCTCGGGGCAATAAAAACTCCTTGCGATTAATGCAAGTAACAATAGTTTGCAACGTTTCTCCCCACTTTATGTGTAGTTAAGTTTTTTATTATGAATAATACCGGAGAAAAACTTTGGAGATATTCACTAAAGCTGGTATATTAAATGCAATTAATGTTAAATGAAAAAAGGGGAGATCGATTTGTCTTTACTGTTTGGAACAGCAGGTGTGCCTATCTCGGCGAAGGAACGCTCAACGGAAGCCGGAGTCAAAAGAGTTAGGGAGCTTCAACTGGATGCCATGGAGATAGAATTCGTTCAAGGGGTCCGCATGGGTGAAGAAAAGGCCCATAAGGTTGCCAAGGTGGCTGTAGAAGAAAATGTTGCGTTAAGCTGTCATGGTCCTTATTGGATTAATTTTAATTCCCAGGAGCCGGAAAAGGTTGCAGCCAGTGGTGATCGGCTTCTCCACAGTGCTCGTATAAGCAAAATCCTGGGTGTGCGGAGTGTAGTATTCCATCCTGCTTTTTACCATAATGATGATCCTCAGGTGGTTTTGGAGAGGACGGCTAAAGAACTTATGAAGGTTCGGGAAATTCTGGATGCGGAAGGTAATGATGTAGTACTACGACCGGAAACAACTGGTAAGCCCTCACAGTTAGGTACTCTTCAAGAGGTACTGACCCTAGCCCAAGTAGTACCGGGTGTACTACCCTGTATTGATATAAGCCATCTTCATGCCCGCAGTAATGGCCGCATTAATACCTATGATGAGTTCTGTGAGGTTCTTGAGGTTTCCGCAGAGGCTCTGGGGGACCGCTGGGTACGGAATGTTCATTTTCATGTTTCAGGGATCGAGTATGGGCTAAAAGGCGAAAAAAAGCATCTGATATTAAAAGAGTCGGATTTTCACTATCCCGAATTATTAAAAGCAATGCACAGTTTTGGGGTAGAGGGATTGGTTATCTGTGAAAGTCCCAACCTTGAAGAGGATGCGCTATTGCTGCAAGAGACCTATCGAAGTATCTAGGTCCTTATAATATTGGGATATATAATTTCAGAGAGGAATTCCTATATTTTTTGTTGCAATAGGAGGGAAATAAAGTTCCTAAGTAAAAAGTCAGAAGGAAAAAGAAAACTAAACAAGAATTGTTTAAAGAGTAATAGGGGATGGAAAAGGGATAAAGAGGAGGAAATAGGATGAACTATACTGCGGCTTATGAGATAGCATTGGAAAAGTTCAGGCAGGGGAATTTGGAAGAGATGTCGGAGTATTCCGGTTATCCGGTAGAGGGTAATAAAATTAAGGTCGAGTTTCTGGGGCAAAAGTTTGATGTGGAATACCCCTCCGGGCAGTTTTATCCGGAGATTGCAACCGCCGATGGGGTGCCATTGCCAACACAAATACTCATACTTCATTATCTAGTAAACCATTCCCCGGCTATTCAAACCGACCGGTTAATATCCTATAAAGAGTTGCCGGGTGGAAGTATTTATATCCAACCCTTTACGAACCGTGCCATTAATCCCTTAGTCAAGACCTTTGGTCAGAATCCCCAAGCTTTAATTAATGTGGCAAATTCTTTGGGAGGCGAACCCATAGCCTTGGGGGATGCTGCGGTAAAGATCAAGGCTTTCCCTAAGATTCCAATGACTTTGGTAGTCTGGGGTGCGGATGATGAGTTTCCGGCATCGGGAAATATTTTGTTTGATTCCTCGGCTGGATCGATTCTTCATACAGAGGATTATGCTGTTTTGGCGAGCTTAGTTGTATTTACTTTAGCTCTACTCTAGCAGATACTGCAGGATATGTTCAAGCCGTTGTTGATGCTGCTAAAGCTGCAAAGTAATCAAGCTTATAGATTTTAAATATCAAAAGTGCCGCAACTACTTTTAAGGTAGCTTGCGGCACTTTTTTTAGCTAAATTAACAAAAAACGGTTAAGCAGCCAATAAGAAATAAAATTTTTAAGAATGAACACTAAGCTTTTGCTTAAGAATAAACTTGAGGAGGTGTTATAAAAATGCATACTGTATGGAAAGGTTCCATTAGCTTTGGCCTGGTCAATGTCCCGGTTAAGATGCATGCCGCTACCGAAACCCAGGAATTCCATTTTAACTATTTACATAAAGACTGCCATAACCGCATTCGTTATACCAAGAAATGCCCCCATTGTGATGTAGAAGTAGTAGCGGAGAATATTGTTAAAGGGTATGAATACGAAAAGGATAATTATGTAATCATGGAGGAAGAAGACTTAGCAAGCTTGGAAGCACCCATAAGCCGCTCTATCGATATTCTCGACTTTATTGACCTTAGTGATATTGATCCTATTTATTATCAAAAGTCCTATTATTTAAGTCCGGAAGAGACTGCTCAGAAGGCCTATCGCCTCCTCTGTCTAGCCATGGCAGATACTAACAAAGTAGCTATTGCCAAACTAACCATGCGGTCCAAACAGCATTTAGCCTGTCTTCGGGTTATAGATAAGAACACTTTGGCGCTGGAAACAATGTATTATCCGGCGGAGATCAGACATCTTGAAACTAGCTGGGATAATGTTTCTCCTACGGATACGGAAATAGCCATGGCAAAACAGTTGATCGAAAATCTGGCTGCTCCTTTTGAACCGCAAAAATATCGGGACGAATTAAGAGAGCAAGTTAAAGAGCTGATCGAGAAGAAAGTTGCCGGGGAAAGCTTCCGGGTCACTGCAGCTCCGGAGCCGGGTAAGGTTACTGATCTTATGGAGGCCTTAAAAGCCAGCATTGCCATGACCGATCAGAAAAAAGGAACGCCGATAGAAGAGGAAGAGACGGCGGAGGTCGCAAAAACTAAAAAGAGCAAAGCGAAGGGTAGGAAGAAGGCCGAATCCGATAATCCATCCGGCGAAGATGCTCAGAATCAAGAGCTTATTACTCCGGAAGGAGAAGACAAGCCACCTAAATCTACCTTAACAATGCGTGGTCGCCGCAAAGCAAAGGGAGCCTAGGAAAGATTAGAAGAAGGCAGGGATTTGAGCGAAGTCGGGGAGGAAAAAAGCAGGAAAATATCCCCAGAGTCACGAAATGATGGACGGGGAGGGGTATTTTTTGACTAAAAGCAGTTTGATAGTGGATTTATCACTGGAAAAGCGTATTCGAGCCGTTTTGCATTCATTAAAGGGCGTAGGAAGCGGCAGACTACGCCAGTTGATCGCCCGTTTTGGTAGCGCTGTAAACGCATGGGAACGGATTAGCGAGGTGCCGGAATATTTGGATGAGCCTTGGGCCCGGCAGATTATCCTTAAACATCGGTCCAATCCCCAAGAGTTAGAAGAACAGCTTGATGCTAAAGGGATAAAGATAATCATTCCCGAAGAAGAGGGCTATCCGGATTTGTTAAGGCAGCTGGCCGATGCGCCGCCCTTGCTTTATTATAAGGGTTACCTGTCTCCGGGTAAGGAATCCCTGGGCATTGTGGGAGCCCGTAAGGCTACTGCTTATGGAAGGGCTGCTGCCGAGGCCTTGGCCAAAGAAGTTTCCGAACAAGATATTATTGTCATCAGTGGCCTAGCCAGAGGAATTGACACAGCAGCTCATCGCGGTGCTCTGGCCGGAGGGGGAATAACTTGGGCGATAATGGGCTGTGGGTTAGACTATATGTACCCGCCGGAAAACCGGAAACTAGCGGATGATATAATTGCCAACCAGGGAGCTATTTGGAGTGAATTCAATCCGGCTATGCCTCCGGAACCAAGACTCTTTCCGATGCGCCACCGCTTGATTAGCGGTATGTCCCGAGGGGCTGCGGTGGTTGAGGCCGCCCTCAAAAGTGGGGCATTGATCACCGTAGACTTTGCTTTGGAACAGGGGCGTGAGGTATTTGCAATTCCTGGGCCAATTTTTAGCCAAACAAGTAAGGGAACTAATAATCTGATTCGGCAGGGTGCAAAACTTGTTGAGGGATATGAGGATATATTAGCGGAAATTCCTGCCTTTGCCGGGTTAAAGATTTCTGCGAAAACTACCGAACCACAAAATTCCGGTTGCCATCGTCAGCAAGCTAAGACAGAGCCACTTATCACCCCGGATCAAGTTAAAATTCTCGAAATGCTTAGTGATCAGCCTACTCATATTGATCAGATTACCCTAAATTCTGAGGTAGCACCGGAGCAGATACCGCTGGTACTATTAGAATTGCAACTAGCCGGACAAATCGAACAACTTTCCGGTCAATATTATGTATTAGCTTACAAGTGCTAGACATACTATGGAAAAGAGGATAATATTAGGCTAGTTTGGATAGCATAAAGCCAAAAGTGCGTTCGGTAAAAGTTTATAGAAAATTTGGCATAATATTTATACGTAGATATTTTCTCGAGGTGAATTATGGCTAAAACACTTGTCATCGTGGAATCTCCTGCAAAGGCAAAATCCATAGGTAAATTTTTAAGCAAAAATTATACGGTAAAAGCATCTATGGGACATTTGCGCGATCTTCCTAAAAGTCAAATGGGAGTAGATGTTGAAAACGACTTTGAGCCCAAGTATATTGCCATTCGCGGACGCGGTGACTTAATCAAAGAACTTCGTACGGCGGCTAAGTCCGTGGATCGTATTCTCTTGGCTTCCGACCCTGATCGTGAGGGTGAGGCAATTGCTTGGCATTTAGGACATCTCCTGGGGTTGGATTTGACTGAGAATTGCCGTATTGAATTTCACGAAATCACTAAACCGGCGATAACAGCCGCAATTAAGCAACCACGGAAGATTGATTCCAGCAAGGTTGATGCTCAGCAGGCACGCCGCGTCCTCGATCGCTTAGTGGGATATCAATTAAGTCCCCTTCTTTGGCGAAAAGTGAAAAAGGGGTTAAGTGCCGGAAGAGTTCAATCGGTCGCTGTTCGGCTGATCTGTGATCGGGAGGAGGAAATTCGCAACTTTATCCCGGTAGAATATTGGACCCTGACCGCCTCCTTACAGAGTGCCGGAGGTGTATTTTCGGCTAAGCTGGTGAAGAAAGATGATCAGAAGATCAGTATTTCTTCGGAAGATGAAATGAACCAAGTGCTTGAGGCGCTGAAAAATAAGTCTTTCAAAGTTAAGGATATCCGCACCAAGGAAAAGAAAAAACAACCTGCTCCACCCTTTACCACGAGCAGTCTGCAGCAGGAAGCCCATCGTAAGCTGAATATGTCTCCGAAACGAACTATGATGCTGGCCCAACAGCTCTATGAGGGCATAGAACTGGGTAAAGCCGGCAGCATTGGTTTAATAACCTATATGCGAACGGACTCGGTGAGAATTTCCGAGGTTGCTCAAGCAGAGGCTAAGGATTTCATTATCGCCCAATATGGTGGGGATTATTATCCTCCGGAACCTCGGCAGTTTAAGAGTAAGGGCCGGGCTCAAGAAGCCCATGAGGCTATCCGTCCCACTTCCCTATTAAGGACTCCGGAGTCTTTAAAGGAGTATTTGTCCCGGGATCAACTTCGTCTTTATCGCCTAATTTGGGAGCGATTTTTAGCCAGTCAAATGAGTGCGGCGCTACTTGATACCTTAACCGTTGAAGTGGAGGCTGGAGAATATCTATTTCGCGCTAATGCTTCTACAGTTCGTTTTCCCGGCTATCTTGCCGTATATGAAGAGGGCCAGGACGAAAATGACGAACAAGAGGAAGGAAATCTTTCGGCTAATATCCTACCCCAGGAAGGCTTAAGTCTGGTAGACCTTCAAGAGAAGCAGCATTTTACCGAACCTCCGCCAAGATATACGGAGGCTTCCTTGGTGCGCAAAATGGAGGAAGAAGGTATCGGGCGACCAAGTACCTATGCTCCGACCATTGAAACTATCCAAAGCCGAGGCTATGTGGCTAAGGAAGGCAAACAGCTTTCTCCCACTGAATTAGGGGAAATTGTCGTCACTATTTTAAAGGAGTATTTCCCGGAAGTTGTGGATCTGGAATTTACAGCCAACTTGGAGAAAAAGCTTGATGATATTGAAGAGGGAGCCCTGCCTTGGAAGCAAGTTATTCGGGATTTCTATGGACCTTTTGCGGTCACCTTGGCAGAGGCAGACCAAAGGATGGGTAAAGTCCAGATCGAGGATAAAGTGTCTGATGAGATCTGTGAAAACTGCGGCCGCAATATGGTCATTAAAATGGGCCGCTACGGTAAGTTCCTGGCCTGTCCCGGGTTCCCGGAATGTCGAAACACTAAGCCATTATTAGAAGAAGTCGGAACCAATTGTCCTAATTGCGGAAATCCTTTAGTAATCAGACGGAGCAAAAAAGGTAGGAAATTTTACGGTTGCAGCACTTATCCTGAGTGTGAGTTTGTCTCTTGGGAACTGCCGGCTCCGGAACCTTGCCCAAATTGCGGCGGGTTAATGGTGGTTAAGACTTCTAAACAAGGGAAAAAATATGTCTGTACCAATTCAGAATGCCGTTTTGACAAGGAAGTAGAGGAGCAAGCAGAATAATATGCCGTCAATAAAAGTCATTGGAGCGGGTCTAGCCGGCGCAGAAGCCGCTTGGCAGATCGCCCGCCTTGGAATAGAGGTTGAACTATATGAGATGAGGCCGGTAATGATGACGCCGGCCCATCATACTGATCGTTTTGCAGAACTGGTTTGCAGTAACTCCCTTAAGGGTGCCGGTTTGGACAATGCTGCCGGACTGCTTAAAGAAGAGATGCGTCAATTAGACTCGCTGCTTATAAAGGAAGCTGATCGGTATTCGGTACCCGCCGGTGGTGCTTTAGCGGTAGATCGGGAAAAATTCTCCCAAGCCATAACCAAATGCTTGAAAGACCATCCCCTTATCCATATCCATAGGGAAGAAGTTACAACCATTCCCCAAGCGGGCGTTGTTGTGATTGCTACCGGTCCCTTGACTTCCGAGCCGTTAGCCCAGGAGATTCAAAAGATGACAGGGGAGGATGCCCTTTCTTTTTATGATGCGGCGGCTCCTATTGTCACCTTGGAATCAATCGATATGAGTAAGGCCTTCTGGGCCTCCCGCTATGATAAAGGAGACCCGGATTATTTGAACTGCCCAATGTCCGAAGAAGAATACAGGCTTTTTTATCAGGAACTAATTAAAGCAGAGGCAGCAGAAGTCAAAGGCTTCGAAAAAGGCAAGGTTTTTGAAGGTTGTATGCCTATCGAGGTAATGGCAGCACGCGGTGAGCAAACTTTAACTTTCGGTCCTCTTAAGCCGGTGGGCTTGGTCGATTCCCGGACCGGTAAACGTTCTTATGCTGTTGTTCAGCTCCGTAAGGAAAATCGGGAAGGGACCCTCTTTAATTTGGTAGGATTTCAGACCCATCTCAAATGGGGGGAACAAAAAAGGGTATTTCGCCTGATTCCCGGCTTAGAAAATGCCGAATTTGTCCGCTATGGGGTTATGCACCGCAACACCTTTTTAAATGCCCCGAAGGTCTTAAAAGCCGACTACAGCCTCAAAAGGTCACCAAACATCTTTTTTGCCGGTCAAATTACCGGCGTTGAGGGCTATGTGGAATCGATCGCCAGCGGCCTGGTGGCGGGAATCAACGCTGTTCGGCACTTAAACAACCGGCCAACCATACTTTTCCCGGAAGAAACTGCCCTGGGAGCCCTTGCCCGTCACTTAGAGGGCTCCCCCAGCGTAGATTTCCAACCAATGAGTATCAATTTCGGCCTGCTGCCACCCCTCGGTATGCGGATTAAAGCCAAGCGGGAGAAGAATAAGTTGATTTCGGAACGGGCCTTGGCGAAGCTTGAAGAGTTTAAAACAGCGATGGGATTAGGGATATAGCGTCAAGATACTTCACTGCGTTCAGTATGACAAAGCACTGCGTTCAGTATGACAAAGCACTGCGTTTAGTATGACAAAGCACTGTGTCATCCTGAGCGGGAGCGAAGGATCTTTTTCTAGGACTAAATGTATACTAAAGAAACCTAGGGGAGTGGTAACAAGTGCAAGCTGATCAGGCAATTAGCCTTTTTGACGGTCATCTTAAAGCCCAAAACCGCTCGGAAAATACCCTTATTGCTTACCATAACGACCTTGTCCAATTTTTTGATTTTTCTGCCCGGGAGCTGGGGATAGACCCTGGGGAACTCACAGTGGATCAAGTAGACATCTATCTAGTACGCAGCTTCCTTGGAGAAATGACTGATCGAGGCCTTGAGCGAAAAAGCATGGCCCGTAAACTCTCGGCGCTACGGGCTTTCTTTAAGTTTCTATGCCGGGAAGGGATTATTTCGAAAAACCCTGTTCAAAGGATTGCAACGCCCAAATTAGGCAGAAAACTGCCCCAGTTTTTATCCGCGGAACAATTAGTCAATCTTACTCAAGTACCGGATAGTACTACCATTCTGGGGGCCCGTGATCAAGTGATTATCGAACTGCTTTATGGTTCAGGTCTGCGGGTTAGCGAGCTTGCCGGCTTGAATCGCCAAGATATCAAGGCGGAGGAATCTCTAGTTCGCGTGCGGGGTAAGGGGAGTAAGGAGAGAATTGTTCCACTGACTCGATTTGCCGTAGAAGCTGTCCAAGCGTATCTACGGATGAGGAAGGATGACCAAGAAGCCCTTTTGCTCAATTACAAAGGGTCACGGCTCTCCGTTCGCTCTATTCGCCGCATCTTGGATCGACTGGCCTTGGAAGCGGGATTAACTCAACATCTTCACCCGCATATGCTTCGTCATTCCTTTGCTACTCATTTACTTGATGGTGGTGCAGATTTACGGAGCGTCCAAGAGCTTTTAGGACATTCCAAGCTTTCCTCCACTCAGATCTATACCCATTTGACCAAGGAACGTTTACGAGAAATATATAAGCAAACTCATCCGCGTGCCCAAAAAAAATAGTCTTTAAATTTTCACAAATTGACAACAATTGTACACAATTCTTCCTTGACACTTTGAATAATTTTCTGTAAACTGCCGATATAAGGAGGTTATCCCATGTTCCATGCAACGACAATAGTAGCAGTAAAAAAGGGTGAACAAGTGGCAATGGCCGGTGATGGCCAGGTTACCATGGG
>NZ_CEVWNY010000011.1:0-47535 GCF_982384815.1 Desulfitobacterium sp.
ACCCGTAATCCCAACTTTACATTCCACTGTGGCTAAATTCCAAGCCGCCAAATCCGCATCGAAAGCTATGTCAAAGATCTTTACATTCCACTGTGGCTAAATTCAAGTGCCCATTTTGTAAACTATCTGGCCCTTTTGGTCTACTTTACATTCCACTGTGGCTAAATTCCAAGATTAGGGAATAGAAATAAACCGCTAATCCTTGGACCTTTACATTCCACTGTGGCTAAATTCCAAGAGGCTTTATTTTAAACTTGCCTCAGATCTATCAGGCTTTACATTCCACTGTGGCTAAATTCCAAGATGACCATATGGTGAGGTATACATTTTCCACTCCAAACTTTACATTCCACTGTGGCTAAATTCCAAGTTGAGCAGCGTCCTGTTCCCTGGTTAACAAAGCTCTCCTTTACATTCCACTGTGGCTAAATTCCAAGCAGCATTACCGGGCCTGTGGCTGCCCGGTGGTCATCCTTTACATTCCACTGTGGCTAAATTCCAAGTGTAAGGTTTCCTGTCCGTTTATCGCGGCATCAAGTCTTTACATTCCACTGTGGCTAAATTCCAAGGCCATAGCAGTTAAGATAATTAAAACGAAGTACCTCCTTTACATTCCACTGTGGCTAAATTCCAAGCTCTAAGCTGCCTCAATGCATTACCATGAATCTCCCTTTACATTCCCCTGTGGCTAAATTCCAAGCATCCCTCCGATGTCGATTGATCCAATTGAACCTTTCTTTACATTCCACTGTGGCTAAATTCCAAGCAGATGAAAGGGGTGGAGAGATGAAAGCAATAACAGTACTTTACATTCCACTGTGGCTAAATTCCAAGTTCCGGAATCATATTGCCAACTGGTCCCTCCGTTATCTTTACATTCCACTGTGGCTAAATTCCAAGATGTATATCAGGCACTAGGTGATGATACAACTACCTTTACATTCCACTGTGGCTAAATTCCAAGTGCAAAGTGGGCTGTTATCATTGCGGGTGTAGCCGTCTTTACATTCCACTGTGGCTAAATTCCAAGATGCCTTGCGTCGGTGAGTTCCACGACAGTGTTCTCGCTTTACATTCCACTGTGGCTAAATTCCAAGTTGGATGTTTCATAGCGATCATTCCCTGCTAATCTATCTTTACATTCCACTGTGGCTAAATTCCAAGAGCCAACAATGTTAAAATTGAGAACATATTTGTCTTTCTTTACATTCCACTGTGGCTAAATTCCAAGTACAGCCCGTCGGCGCTGACTACGAAGTATACTATCGCTTTACATTCCACTGTGGCTAAATTCCAAGGGCGAGAATCAAGGGCGGCCGCCGAACCGGCACTAAACTTTACATTCCACTGTGGCTAAATTCCAAGAAGATATGTATCGTCTACTAAAAATTAGAGAGCTCTTTACATTCCACTGTGGCTAAATTCCAAGAAGGTATCTCATGGTTTGATTGTGCAATTTGCTTCTTTACATTCCACTGTGGCTAAATTCCAAGTTTATGGAATGAAACGGATTCGTCTTGATAAAACAACTTTACATTCCACTGTGGCTAAATTCCAAGCCTACATCCTGCAATGGGCTTACCACCTATCTCTTGATAGGTGTTTCTGTCGAACCAATTATCCTCTACAAAAATAAACATAAGGCTTGTATAAATATTTAGTAAAATTAGCCCCAAAACCTTAATATATAAGACTTTGTCGTTCTATCGGTAAAATAACCCTATTGGCTATCGACAGTAAATTATCTAAAAGAAATTTGAGGTTTTATCATCCTCCTTTCCCCAGAATTCCTTTTGGAGCCATCTTTCCTCTCTGCTCTTAAACACAAGTATTGAATCCCTATCCTCTCGTATATATGGACTCAATTCTACTTGAAGCTTTTTCAATAAAGCAGGTGTAATGTCGCCTTCGAAAACTGACTTCTGTACATGTGTTAAGTACTTTTTGCATGTTTTGAAGATCCTCCTGGAAGCCTTTGCACCGCCTTCGTCCATTTCAATATCATAGACCAAAATAATATACATTACTCGTCACCACCAAATTGTAAACCCCTCGTACTTCTTATCGCCCATCAAATGTTTAATGAGTTTATAGCACTCTAGCCTTATTAAGTATCGATAAGAAACATCCTTGTTCAAGCCCTTATGACGTATGGTACGTTTCAGATCCTCATCATAGGCTTCTAACAAACGTCTACGTCCTGCTTCCTTCATGTAGCAGAAGTTTGATTCTCTCTCAAAATCCTTCTCAGTCAACATTTTTTTGTTCAACATAGAGAAAATCAGTCGGTCAGCAATGAGTGGTTTAAATACTTCTGCAATATCCAAACAAAGAGAAAATCGACGTTCTCCCGTACTATGTAAATAGCTCACCGCGGGATGAAGCTGAGTTTTGTAAATTTCCGCCAAACAGGTAGTATATACAAGAGAGTTTACAAAGGAAATCAACGCATTAATCATATTGTCAGGTGGGCGCTTAACCCTTTTTTCAAAATTAATCTCTTGATTAATGATCTCCTGCCAGGCGCCATAATAAGCTCGGCGAATACTACCTTCGATTCCCATAAGTTCATTGATATCCTTCGCCTGTTCGATTCCTCGCCTCAACGCCTTGATCTCTTTCATGCATGACTCAAGATCCCTATTTCGTTCATTGTAATAGCGAATATTTCTTAGAATGTTATAGCTAGCCGCTTCGATAAAAGCTTTGGCAATCTCTAAGCGTTTTTCAGAATCGGTGTAGTGTTGAACTTGCTGGATTAATAATTTCCCCGAGACATTTTCTTCTTTCGGATAAAAGCTTCCAGTATAAAACCCGTAATAATTGAAAACGTGAATAGGGATGGACAATTGACCAGCATAATTAAGGCACTTTGTATTAAGCTCAACCTCTCCGAACAGGTAAATATCTCTGGTCATTTCCACCTTAATGTCTTTAAAGCGTCCATCAGAAGCAGTTATTCGCAAAACATTATCTTTTCGTTGCAACTCACCGTTTGAGAATAAGTAAAAGCTCTCTGCCATGCCAACCCTCCTCACACATAACAATATTCGAAATATGCACAGCTCTTACATATCTTTGAGTTTATAGGTTGTGGCATCATATCTTGAGAGACTATATCTTCAATATTCTGTAATATTTCTTCAATTCTTTCCCTATCTCCTTCTTCTAAAATAATTTCTTCCCTTTTCCTTATCTTGGGATAATCGAGTATCCCTTTCTCGATCTTAATCCCCCTTTGAGTCAGGAAATAAAGATAATATTTAACCTGCCAGATAGAAGCTTCTTCAATACTCTTGCTTTTCTTGACTTCATGAAGTACTTTCCAATCCTTTATAAAATCCACATTCACTGTTTCATCAATCAATATATGCTTGTGCTCTCTTTTGTAAGATGATTCATCGAGCAGCTTCCCCAGCAAAACTCTTTCGCTTTCATTTTCCAACTTAATGTTATTGTAAAAGCACCAGAGCTTACGTTGGCATACAAAGTAGTAATAAAACATTGTACCCGTAACACGCATAGTCTTTCATCCTCCTTTTCCATAGGGTAAAGAGCAACCTAAAACGAATGGGATAAAAAATCTGTGATTTCGGAATCCTTCACTAAGGTAGGTCGGATAATCCCGACTTGACTGTCATAATCACATTCGGCAATCACGAATTGATCATAATCATTGATTCGCACCGGTTTTGTTTCTATGCTTCTAAACAAATACCTCGAAATATCAACTGTTTGATCTGTAATAACTCTCCTTGCTTTTGCCCTCAATTCTCTTACCTGATCACGCTCCATTTCTTTAAAGTCCTGCCGTAATATTTCCATGGCTTTCTCGATTTCCCCTTGATGAGCCTCGTAAACCTTTCGGGGGATGATGCTAACAGTATCGATATCACGAAATGTTTCTTGTGCTTCCGCTTTACCTAATTCCCCAACCATACGAGAATCAACATATTCTAAGCTGTCCTTGATCAAATCATAATACTCTGGAAGGTTCTCCTTAGTATAAAGCCTTTCTATCATGTCTACCTTTTCTTTCTCTCTAATTACACCATCGACGTTAGATAAAGCATTCTTGGAGAGTTGATGGATTTCTTTATCGATAAATGCTCCTACCCCGCTGCACAACTTATGTCCACCAGTAAACACAAAACAGTTATAACTCTGATCTATCAGATCTCTCTTCCGGTAACATCGTCCCATTCGTTGGAATAAACCGTTCAGATCGGACAGCTCTGTAAAAAGCAAGTCAAAATCAATATCTAAAGAAGCCTCGACTATTTGTGTCGCAATCCAGATCCCACTTTCATCACTTTTACTCTGCCCCATGCTTAAGATATGTGTCTCTTTCCTGGCCCGATCTGCCTTAGTAAAACAACTATGAAACAAGTAGACTCCTTGTCTTTCCCCTCGATCCCCATCAGATTCGCAATTACTTTGAAGAGATTCCCTAACTTTTATCTGTTTTTTCTCATCATCCCATAGGAGCTGATTATAAAGGTTTACTGCACTTTTCACTGTATTGCAGATCACAAGTATTTTCTTTCCCTTATACTGTTGACTCAGAGAAGCGATGTCCTCTGCGTTAATCCCCTTGTCTATAACGTTTAGACTATGACGAATTCGGCTATCAGTAAAAGTACGAGGCACTTCAAAAGGTATATCTTGCTCTCTCAGCAGATCCACGAAGAAGGCGGGTAGGGTAGCTGTCAAAATCGCAAATTTTCCTCCCATACGCGAAATATAACGTAAACCGAGTACCAAATAAGCCATTAACTTAGGCGAGTACATTTGCACCTCATCAATGATGATTTTCGAATAAGCTAGGGTAGCCAATTTATGCTCAAAACCCCTATATAGAAAGACAAAAGTAAATAGCTGATCTAGCGTACAAACCGTCAATGGCAAGGAGAGTTGTTTGGTCCTGGTATAATAAAGCTCAGTAGAAATCTCTTCCTTTTCTAATTCCCCGTTAGTCTTTTTCTGTTCTTGTTCACTTCTTTCTAGATATTTGGTATATGTCTCCGAATGGAGCATCCCTACCCTTTTATCCTTTTCACCCAATACTACATCATCCACAATGCGGGCATAGATAGCATTAATTGCACTTTTAAGAGGTAAGGTAAAAAAGCCTTTCGAATTCCCTAGCCAGAGCAGTCCCGCTTCCGTCTTGCCCATCCCGGTCTGAGCAATTACGATTACGTTTTTCTCCCTATTCTCCAGCATGTACCTTTGCATTTCATTCCATTGACTATCTGGCCGTTCCTTTTGCCAGCGTTCCATTAGATTGTTCATAGCATCCACTAAAAAGGTATTTGGATGTTCCACTTCCACATGAGCGCTTGCTGCATAATCCAGTCGATTCAAGAGCCCTTTAAGCATGATAAAGCGAAAAAACTCTTCTCCATCCTCTTTAGAAAATAGTGTTCCAACCGAAAAATACCGCTGATCAATTTCCTTCGAACAAAATCTTGAAGGCAACTCTTCATAAGTAAACCTATCAAATGGCTCTTGAAGCTTAGATAACTCTTTATCTATTTCACCATTTTCATAAGGCATTTTTCTATCATGGTGATAAGCAACCGCTTGAGATAGAAGCTCCAATTCAGTAGATTCCAAACCCCTCTCTTTTCTTAACAATTTATTATCAATAAATGCTAAGCTTAAGAATCCATGAGGAATACCATCATAGGGAATTTCTCTCCTTATACAGTGCTGAAACCTTGGATATAACTTGCCCATGTCATGATAAATGCAAGCTAACCGCAATAATTCATACAATTTATCCCAATCTGCAAGCAGATTGGGATAAATTGCTTTTAGGCACTCCAAGTTATTCAGCAAAGAATTGGTATGGGTTTGGATATCCTCTTCTGGATGGGATTTTGCTAAAGCATATCTGTCAACATCCCTGCATTTATCCATATCCCGACACTCCTCTATGCTAGATAAGCAATATAATCATCTTCATCCAGTATTAATGTTCCTTCTTCTAAGCCTGTAGCACTACCGTAAATCACCTCCACCTTATTCCATTGCCTAAATATTTTGGGGGCTTTTTCTGTACCATGATTAACTAACTCATAATTCTTCGTCAACTTATACCGCGTCCCAGGTTTAACACTACTCATACCGTGACCCAATCGAACGCTTTTGTCTTGTAGTAAGTTGTATGGAATATAGGCATAGTAATCTTCCGGAGCATCGATTTGACGGTCGAGTTCGAGCTCTGTCAAGCTTACAATCTTTACTTCATAAAAAGTTGCCAGGTCCTCCCGCCTGCCTAAGGAAGGATACTCCCTTGGATTAACCAAAGCATAGTAGATTTCTTCAACTTTGCTTTGGTCATCAGGGACGATATGGAGCAAGAGCTCCACATCCACTAATAGCTCAGCTGTTGCTATACCTTGGCTAACTCCGTAATCCCCTACTCGCAATTGATGTCTTGCTTCCTCATATTTCATCCCATTTTTGAACTCATAGCGAGTATAGAGATCATTAACTTTTGAGAAATGCTTCCCTTGCACACTTACTTTCATGGGTTGATATTCTGTGTAACCGCACAGTTTATGCACCATACCAATCACTGTTGAATATGGTGGCAAAGGATAAGTCTCCTTAAGTTGAAAACTGGTTGGTTTTTTGTAGTTAACCATATCCTGATGCATCCTTACTCTAATGGCCTTCATAATAAAGATCCACCTTATCTTTCAGCTTGGCGAAGAATTCAGGCATAGATACTGCGCTGAGCCTCTCTTTTAACTCATTGGTATTATTAAAGGTCTTATCTACAACGCCACAGAATGTGTCTCCCTTAATATTGTCATATAAGACTCCTTGAATCTCCGCAACATCGATAGTGTTGTTCTTGACACTGACCACATTCTGAAATACAGGATTCTTAATGTCATATACTCCACCAATAGCAAATAAAGGTTTCAGATCTTCTCTGCGGCCACGGATATCTCTGTACAGAAAAGCCAATGTATCCAACAAGCGTTTAACTCTTCGTGCCCGCTCTTGAGGCTCTAGACTGATATCATAAACTTCATCTTCCCCGATTTGGTCCAGATCAGCAGTAATTGTATACCTGTAATAAGAGCGGTGAACTTCTGCTTGGGCAATATTCATATTTTCATTGATTTTATCCGCCTGACCCTTGTTCGTTAGGAAATCTAAATCTCCTTTAAAGGTCTCCATAGAAATGGCATTAGAGAGGCGAACTTTGGCACTACGTTTCTTGCCGCCCGTACCCTTTTCTGTTTTTAAGTATCCAAAAAAATCAACCTCAGGATATTTGTCTATGGTTGCCTCATTACTAAATTGCACTACCTTTTTCTCTCCACTGCCTTCAGCCTTAACTGGTGCCAATTCCTCTCCCAATTGTTGTGCAATATTGTAACGTAAAGCCTGCCTGGAAATATAAGTATATTGATCTCCTTGTCCTCTGGACATTTTCTTAAGGGAGGCTACATTGCCCACACTCTCCCCATAATTAGCACTTTCGGCTTGGAATATCATAGTTATTGTTAATCCTTTACTTTTCATACGGTTTCTTCCTCCTCACTTGATGATACCACACTATCTTTTTTATCATCATCGATTAGGGCTGCTACAAAGGCATAACCCATGGTACTAAAATCCTTCTCATGGTTTAAGGCGTTAGTAATTACTTCGGGCACTGGTGATTTCACATAGAGATAGCAGTTCAGTGCTACATCCATAAACATCTCCTGATTAGATGTTTTTAGAGCATTAAGTAAGCGGTGGCAAATTCCAGGAAGTTTATGATTGGCCTCTTTTCCGATATATCTACCTTTTAACTTTTGACCTGCTTCCCTAGCCTCCCTGACCAAGGACTTCCCCTTCAAATATCCATCTGTGTTTCCCACCTTTTTCCCTCCTAAACTCAGATAAATCTCCTGATTAATTCTCAACAAATGAGTAATATATGCTAAGTGGAAATAGCATTTTTCCGGATTAGCTAGCTTATGGTAGAGCAGACGATGAATAAGGGTGAATAAATTCTGATTGTTGAATATACGGGTAATGACCTCATCATATATACGAATGCTTTCATCGTTTTCCACTAATACTGCTCTGATTAGACTATCCAGCCTTTCCTTGGAATCATAAATTATTTTCAACATTTTGCGAGATAAAATATTAAAACGGTAACTCTCATTTTCGTATCGTACAACTTGTATATCTGCTAATTCGTATTTTGCCGTATCACTATCTTGTTTCTGCAGAGCCCCTACTAATGCTGGGTAGAGCGAACGGATTGATCCCTCCTTAGACTGCAAAATGGTATGGTGTATATTGTTATTAATACTGTAAGCCGACTGTACACTTAAGTTGGCGTTGACATAAACCCCTCGATCATAAACGTAAGTAAAACCGGCGGGCAAACAGGAATAAACCAATTTGCATAATGGACAAATAGCAATGTCATTTTGAAAGTTCCAGACATGAGATGGTTTTCGTACCACGTCAAAGCCAGTGGCATTTAAAAAGCTTAAATCATGCCCCATGTCTTTAATAGGTCCATCACAAATAAAACAGCTATACTTAAACTTGCTTTTATCTTGCTTAAGATAGTTCACAGCACCATCCACAAAGTATTTTTTATAGTCGAGATAGACATCCTTTTCTTTAGTTTGTGGATTAAGAATACTAACTCCACTCCAGCCGTTTTTAATAATGGTATAGATTACGTTCTTAGCGGCAATGTAGCGTTTTCCTTCTTTACTAGCACAATAATTGATTATTTTCTCTAATAAAGCAAAGGTTTCTTTTACCTCAGCTATTATCCTCACCTTATCCGCCTCAAAGCTCTGTTCATTTTTAGGTTCTTTGACTGTACCCAATTGCTTTTCCAAGGAAAGCATGTCCACTTCCAAGTCGATGAGCTCATAGGCCGCTTTATAACTGTTACTTTTTAGATATCGCTTCACGTCCTTAATATAATTATTCAAGCTTCTTAAAACAGGTAATCCGAAACTATCAAATTCATCATTCTTATAACTTTCCAACTGGTCCTTAAAAGCAACGATTTTATACCATGACAGAGTTTTCGCATAGACTTTGATAAAATAAGCAAAGTATTTCTCTTCAAACCCCTGCAGTAACTCTGCCGGAAACTCTATTGCATCCCTATCAAAGCGAACATTGTTCTTCCCCACAATGTTGATAAACCCTATAATCGATGCATTCCATTGCCAATCCCCTAAAGTCAGACGCAGGATACCCTCATCACTTTTCACTGTTTTTCCTTCCCTCCTCCCTACATCACATCAAGACATCCAAACCCAAGTGCGCGCTTACTTCCACATCCTGCTTGATACAGGTATTCCAGCAGATATTTCTCTCCTTCAAGGACAAAGCTGCCTAGGGTAGAAGGTATGTGCACACCGTAATTCATAACAATCGCCTTTCTTAATTGAATTGGCTTTAATTGTAGGGCATCAACATCGCTACCAGCATCTCTGCCAAGCGTATTCTTTAGCTCAGATTTTAGATTGCGTTTCCAAACAGCTTCAAACTGTTCATCCTCATAAGTAAGGTACCAGTCTCTACCTGTCTTCTCATCATGATCTCTTATAACAATAGGAGAAAGAATTTTGAAGGCGACCTCATCGGTCGTTATGGGGTATTCTTGGACCTTTGTAATCGATGTGACTTTTAATAAATTTCCGCAATCTGCCAAAGGCCGCCACTTGTTATTTCTAGTCATAAAGGCATTTATTAAATGAACGCCCATCATAACATCTCGTGTGGTAAACCATACTATAAAACGCTTACTATGAAGAGTAACCCCTTCTTTTGCAACGACGACTTCAGGTAAAAAATAGATACTGAAGCAGAAGGACTTTTGCGCATGTCCTTTTTCGTACAACTCTGCGTATAAATCCTCATTGTATTCTTTAAATGAGCCTTTCAAATACGAGATAAACTTTCTTCGATACTCGATAGGTATTGCTTCAGTTTTTGTTTCGAACTCAACCTTAATTCGCATATTTTCACCTCCCTATAACTTTTTTAGTTTCAAAATTCCATAATGGGTAAATTAAAAGGCATTACAATCAACATTTTCACATTCCAAACTGGTTTAATTTTCATTACCAATGTTAATTGAAATGTAAAATACTTACCTTTATAATACCATTGCTTTACATACTTAACAGGTTTTTCTTTCGATTAATTACTTTATTTTCCTTGTCCGACTTTTATATATCTACGTTTTTCGTTCTAAATAAACTTTAAACGACATTTAACTTTCACTATTTTTGTAACTGTCAACGTCGTCTAACCCCTTCAAAATTATTTCAAGTAAAGTATCCATCACCTATTATCATTAGTACAATTTACATCGTTGACACCCCCCTTAGTTTTAGGTTATGATTTTATCAAACCTCATATAGGAATTCCCATAGGTGACTGTGAACCACAGTTGAAAAGGGAAGCCGGTTAGAATCCGGCACGGTCCCGCCGCTGTAAGGGGGATATGCTTCTTTGCATTACCACTGGAAAGATTTTCGGGAAGGTAAGAAGTATGATGACCCTAAGTCAGAAGACCTGCCTATGTGTATACCATCAACTCTACGGAAGATAGAGGATGTTGGACTGCTAATGGCATGCTGTTTTTAGCTTCTCGACATTTCTGTTGAGAAGCTTTTGTATTCCGGTGTCATCCTAAGTCCATCGAAAGGATTTTACCCATTTTACACTTCGTGGGCATAACATTGAAAATGATAATTTTTTAATCGAGGAGATCATTTGAGAAAAGAGGTAGATTGTATTGATTACTAAAATTCGTAAGCGCGACGGACGAGAAGCTCCCTTTAACATCGAAAAAATAGCTAACGCTATCTTTAAAGCGGCCAGTGCCACAGGGGGCAAGGACTATCAAGCCTCCCTTCTTCTGGCTGAAGAAGTGGTCAATTACCTGGAGATCAACTTACATAAAAAAGTCCCCGCTGTCGAAGAAATTCAGGACGCCGTAGAAAAGGTCCTCATCGAAAAAGGACACGCCCGCACAGCCAAAGAGTTCATCCTCTATCGGGCGGAACGGACCCGAGTCCGGGAAATGGATACCCGGCTTATGAAGGTCTATGAGGATCTCACCTTTAAAGAGGCCAAAGATAATGATATGAAGCGGGAAAACGCCAATATTGACGGGGATACCGCCATGGGCACCATGCTGCGCTACGGTTCCGAAGGAGCTAAACAGTTTAACGAGATGTTTGTTTTAAAGCCCGAGCACTCTAAAGCCCACAAAGAAGGGGATATTCACATCCATGATATGGATTTTCTTACCCTCACCACCACCTGCTGCCAGATTGATATTCTCAAACTCTTCAAAGAGGGCTTTGGAACCGGCCATGGTTTTTTAAGAGAACCCAACGATATCCAAAGCTATAGTGCCTTGGCCTGTATCGCCATTCAATCCAACCAAAACGACCAGCACGGCGGCCAAAGCATCCCTAATTTTGATTACGGCATGGCACCAGGGGTGGCCAAAACCTATCTAAAACTCTACCGACAAAATTTGCTCAAAGCCTGCGAGCTTTTAATCGCACAAGATCTGGATTCGGAGGAATTGGCCGCCCATCTCCAGGATGTATTCAAAACTCTGGAAAACCAAGGCGGACTTACACCCACCCTTGCCGCTGACCCGGAATATTTCGCACAAGAAGCTGCTCTGCTCCAAAGCCTCCCCGCCCTTAAACCGGACAAGCCTACCATCCAAAAAGCCCAAGAATTTGCCGCCAAAAAAGCCCTCGCCGAGACGGATAAAAAAACCTATCAAGCTATGGAAGCCCTGGTCCATAATCTCAATACCATGCACAGCCGTGCCGGAGCCCAAATCCCCTTTAGCTCCCTCAATTATGGCATGGACACTACCCCGGAAGGCCGCATGGTGGTTAAAAACCTACTGCTAGCCACGGAAGCAGGCTTAGGTAACGGTGAGACTCCAATCTTCCCTATCCATATCTTCAAAGTGAAAGAAGGGATTAATTATAATCCGGTCGATCCCAACTATGATTTATTCCAGCTGGCCTGCCGCGTGAGTGCCAAAAGACTCTTCCCAAACTTCTCCTTTATCGATGCCCCCTTTAACCTGCAATATTATGTCCCCGGCAGACCCGAGACCGAAATCGCCTACATGGGCTGCCGCACCCGGGTCATCGGCAATGTTTACGACCCCTCACGGGAAACCATTTTTGGCCGGGGCAATCTTAGCTTCACTACTATTAACCTCCCTCGTCTCGCCTTAAATAGCCACAAAGACCGGACAGAATTCTTCACCAAACTGGATGAGAAAATCAACCTGGTCATCAATCAACTTTTGGAACGCTTTGAGATTCAGGCCCGCAAAAAAGTTAAGAACTTTCCCTTCCTGATGGGACAGGGTATCTGGTTGGATTCCGACCAACTAGGTTGGGATGATGAAATTCGCGAAGTACTGAAGCACGGAACCCTTTCCCTTGGCTTCATCGGACTGGCTGAGTGCCTTCTTGCCTTAACCGGACAACATCATGGGGAATCAGAAGAGGCACGCCAACTGGGACTGGAGATAGTTAAGCATATGCGCCAACGCATGGATGAAGCGGCTCAAGAATATGGACTAAACTTCTCGCTTCTAGCCACTCCTGCCGAAGGCCTCTCCGGTCGCTTTATCAAAATGGATCAGGAGCTTTTCGGCAGCATCCCCGGTATTACTGATAAAGAATACTACACCAACAGCTTCCATATCCCCGTCGGCTTCCCCATCGGTGCCTTCCAAAAGATTACGATTGAAGCCCCTTATCATGAGCTAACCAACGCCGGCCATATTACCTATGTAGAGGTAGACGGTGACCCCGCCCAAAACCTTGAGGCTTTTGAAAAAATTATCCGCTGCATGAAAGAATCCGGCATCGGCTTCGGTGCCATCAATCACCCTGTAGATCGGGACTCTGTCTGCGGGTATACAGGAATTATCGGTAACCAGTGTCCCCGCTGCGGCAGAGAAGAAGGCACCCAACCCTTTGAGCGCATCCGCCGCATCACCGGCTATCTGGTCGGCACCCTGGAGCGCTTTAACGATGCCAAAAAGGCCGAAGTCCGGGATCGGGTTAAACACCTGAATTGCCGCCGCTCCTTTACCGAAAAGGGGTCGGTCTGATGATAGATTCCCACATCCGCATCGCAGGCATCATTGAAGAGTCCATTGTCGATGGCCCCGGCATACGCTTGGTGGTGTTTGCCCAGGGGTGTCCGCACCGCTGCCTCGGCTGCCACAATCCGGAGACCCATTCCTTTGAGGGCGGAGAACTGATTTCCAGTTCAGAGATTCTCAAGCGAATGGAGACGAATCCCCTCCTTGACGGCATCACCCTTAGCGGTGGTGAACCCTTTGCCCAGGCCGAAGGCTTTGCCCAACTGGCACAATCCGCTAAGGAAAAGGGCTTCCAGGTCATGACTTACACAGGGTATACCTACGAAGAACTCACCGCCCTAAGCAAAAGAGAGCCCGCTTGGGCTCTCTTACTTGAACATACCGATTTGCTTGTGGACGGACCTTTTGAATTAGCTAAAAGAAATCTCCTTTTACCTTTTAGAGGTTCGGAGAATCAACGGATTATTGATGTGCAAGAAAGTCTGAAACAGGGAAAAGTTATTCTGGCCTTCGCTTAAATTCGCAAAAGTTAAAGGACCGTTGCCGGTGAAGCTTTTCACGGCAATGGTCCTTTTTGGTGTTCCTGGTTGGACAGTTTGTAAATATATTCTATTGTTTTAGAAGGTAGGAAGATTCCTCATTCCCAAGACTTTTAAGGGTTGAAGTTATGGCAATGAACTCATCTTTATTTTTCGTGAAATTACTTTCAAGCGACCAACCTATGACCTGATAAAAGATTTTCGTAGTCTCTATCAGCGTAATATGGTACGCAACTTTCATCTTCTTTACTTCACCATGAAGTTCATATTGAAGTCCTTTGTAGCCATTAATCGTCACTTCTACGGGTTCACTTACGGATGCGTTTTGAGCGGATTGCTCCATTCCCTCCAAAACCAATGCAGCGTAATCATTAATTGTAATGTCACTAGAGAAATCGTATTTTGGCTCATCGAGAACAATAAGATACTTGTTTTTTATCTGATTACCGAGCTGTAATATGGCTTCTTCATGGAGGTTATTAATCGCTTTCCAATCCTTAGGGACTGTGAGCTGGACAGAACCACCCTCGCTGGTAAACAACTCTCCTGTCTCGACTGAGCTATGACCTTCGACCGGTTCGCTAGTTGGAAAAAGGATGCCGCCCTCAAATAGATTAGTAACTAAATAAAAGGTCAGAAGTCCTGTTGTAACTATTACTCCTAGGGTTTTAAGAAGATCCTTCTTTCTACTTTTCTTGAGCAACTCCTGCCATTCTTGCCCTTTTAGATCATCATAAAGCAGAAAACTCTCGAAAGTCTCGAGTTCTAAATCCCAATATTCTCTGTTCCAGTTTGTAATCTGCTGGAATAGAGTGTTCACTTCTAAAATGCATGTAACCTTATTCTCCGACACCGTAATCGAAATACGGGATTTTAATTTACTCATATTAAAAGAGGTTAAATTTCCGAGCAAATTCCCTCTTTTAGCACTAAACTCATTGTCCTCTGCTTGAGTAAACCTCGCTCCTTGCCGCTCTCAGTAAGATATGATTTTTCCCCTTAGTATATCGTCATAGTTAGATATCGCAAAGCTTCTAGAAACTCTCATAATTTTCACCTCCATATACTATTCCAAAGTATAACTCAGCCTTAGTTTTAATTTCATTATGAAAAGGCAGGAAAATTTCCAACCTCCCCTCCATTTCCTTCCTAAAATCGAGTAGGAGGCCACCCGTTATTTAAGTGGCCGACCTCCCAGTCGAGTAGCAAAGACTAGATTCATCTCCGATGCTCCCACGGAACCGTACGTGAACCTCCCGTTTCATACGGCTCTTTTCATTCACTCATACTAAAATTTCCCCCAGATATGCCAATGTGCAAACATGTTGGGTTCTCTTTTTCTTACTTGACATAGTCATTCTTCGGCTCTTCGGCGGTGTCCCCGAAAATTCTTGTACTTGCACATAGCCCACTTTATCAGGCACCTTTGCACGCAGTTAACGTGCGTTTCATCACAGAACGATTGAATTCGCCATCTCCACCGTATGCAGCCACTATATCTTCTCTATTGAAATCGACAAATCTCTTATAAAGACTATATAATCAATAAAAAGCCGAATGACCATTTTACTTGTGATCTTCAGCTTTTTCAATAGGCCCCTTTTTATGAAATAACTAGTTCACAGCCTGTTGACAGATACTCAATCCGATTGCCTAAAACACCTTTCAGCTGATTATAAGGTTCTATACCCGTGCAGTGACAGGTATAGAATTTCGCTTGAGTATCCATAAGGTATTTGCCGATTTTCTCTAGCATCTCATCCTTTTCACCGTCCCTAGCTTCCAGACCGTTAAGATGAAAGCCCCCGATAACATAATCAGGCATATGGCCTCTTATTTTGCGAAAATGTTCAAGAATATTAATAATACCATTATGGGCGCAGCCTGTGAACAAGACTGTTTTACCTTCTTCAATGATAAGATTTTGTTCATGTGAAAACGTATCCTTAACTACCTGTCCATCATTTTTCATAAGCAGATTATGGTTAGATGACGGACGTGGCTCTTTATGTTTGATATTGGAAAATAGCTGAATTCCCTTATGAATAAAGAACCGGTCCGATGTAAAGATAATTTTCTTGTTGTTCTTAATAGCTTCATCTAATCCAATATACTCAATACTGCCCTTCTCGCTTAGTGCATAATAATCTTCAAAGGCCTTACGATGTAAAAAAATCTCAGCTTTCCGGTTAACCTGTATAAAGCTCTCCAGCCCCCCTCCGTGATCATAATGGCCATGGGAAATAATCAGATAATCAACCTCAGCGATATTTACATTCAACTTTTGTGCATTCTCAAGAAATAGCCCACTTGCCCCCACATCAAAGAGAATTTTATGATTATTGGTCTCAATATAAAGACTGAGACCGTGCTCACCTTTTAGGTCATTCTTTATCGAAATGTTTTCCACAAGAACTTTAATCAGCATCGCCGATCCCACCACCTCTACCACATCTACCCTTGCGGCAATGGCCACGACTACAATTATCGCGAAAGCCGTCGCAAAGCCGATATTCTCCACCTTCAATAACTAAAACTTTTCCATTCACCAAGGATTCGGCCAGTTTTTTTCTCGCCTCATTATAAATGCCTTGTATAGTTGTCCGGGCAACACTCATCTGCTGGGCACACTCTTCTTGTTTTAGTCCTTCAAGGTCAATTAGTCGAATAGTCTCATACTCATCGACAGTCATCTTCACATGACTCTGCGTCGGTGCAGTATGATTGAGTGGGCCAAATCTATTTGCTTCAGGTAAACAGCACACTTTTCTCCACTTCATTGGCCTTGGCATGATTTCCCCCCCTTCCACGCCGCCACCACGCTGAAAGCCATTCGGGCTTGCGCAACGTCCGAGACCCTCTTCCGGTTAATGATCCATAACCCAGTGGGCCGGTTCCATCTCTTCAAGGCATGTGTTTCACCTCCTCGTAGTTTATGACATATGTCATTTATGCTTATTATTCTACTACTTTTTTGACATATGTCAATAACCTCTGCCCTCTACCATGAAAATATGGTACATTGGATATTCACTTTTTTCGTTTTATCACCCTATTCATCTATATTGGGAATTGCGATGATTTGGGAAAGGGAATTTTGGAGAATCAACGAATTATCAATATCCCCTTGAATAATCCTCAAAACAATCAAGGCAGACCTTTTTCCCCTCTTGGAGCCTCATTTTATGTTCAGGTGCACCTTCCCCGCAGATTTCACAGATCACAGTCTTAAATAGCCGGGCCTGTTTAGGCAATGTAAAACCAGGCTTTTTAAACTCAAAGACTTCCTCCACCGGAGCGGCTAAGATATAATTTTGCCGTTCCTTACGATTCATTTCCCTTGAAGGGGGCTTCAGAACGATTCGTAGGCTTTCCCCAGTGCTTCTATTAAAAAAGCTGAAGGCCATTTTTCCGGTTCCGCGATAGATAAGATTACCTTTACCAAAGCTGCATCCCGTAATAACCTGCACGGCGTCAGCTCCACAGGCATCATTTTCCGTCACACAAACAATTTCCTCATCCTAAGAAAACTTAAGGCCCATTTTTTCTTGAACTGTTTCACATGCTCTGAAGCCAATGGCTAACCCCGGACACTCATGACCATGAAAGGCCACTGCTTTTTCCCATAACCGTTTATCCATAATCATCTATTCCTTCCATTATATATTAGTTTTATGCCTTTTCCATTGCTAACCGCCTGTGGTCCTTATAGCTAGCTTTGGGAAGGGCACCACCATTTTAACCCCATGGGAGTATTCCACCGCTACAGGTATACCGTACACTTCGCTAATAACCTTAGCATTCATTATTTGGTCATCGCCATAAGCGTAAATCCCTCCATCTTTAATAAAAAGAAACCGGTCACAATAACGGAGGGCAAGATTCAAATCATGAATGACCATGAGGACACAGATTTCTTCCTCCTTGGCAATTTGACCAACAAGCCTAAGCATATCATGCTGGTTTTTCAGATCCAGATTGCTCGTAGGTTCATCCAGCAACAGTACTTTTGGCTGTTGAGTCAAGGCCCGAGCCAGCATTACCTTTTGCAATTGACCGCCGGATAGCTCATCAATATAAGCTAAAGCTATGTGGGTTAATTCCAACTTTTCAATCATATTTTCTACGACTTTATAGTCTTTTGGCGAGGGGCTAAGCTTGATATAGGGTTTACGTCCCAACATCACTGCATCGAAAACATTAAAACGTGAGATTTCACTATGTTGGGCTACATATGCTATCTCTTTGGCCACATTAGTCCGAGACATACTCAACACATTCTGCTCATTTAGCCAAACCTGACCGGAGCGCGGGGGTAAAATTTTATTGAGGCACTTGATTAAAGTACTTTTTCCTGCACCATTATTGCCCAGTATGGCGGCACAATGTCCATAGGGAATTTCGAAATTTACATCCTCCAGTACAAGTTGGGGTCCATATTGAAAGACAAGATCGTGAACTTTTAGCAAATTATTTCTCCCCTTTGTAAATCAGATATAAAAACAGCGGCGCACCGAGAAAAGAAGTTATAGCTCCAATGGGCAGAACCACCGGCGCCACCATGGTTCGGGAACAAAGATCGCTCAATAGCAATATGCAAGCCCCAGCCAACATGGAAGCAGGAAGCAAAAACCGGTAATCGCTACCCACGAATTTTCTCACCATGTGGGGTGCTACCAACCCCACAAAATTAATGATGCCCACGAAAGATACAGCACTGGCCGCCAATAAAGCCGCCACCACCATACTAACTAGAATCAGCTGATCTACATTGATTCCCAAGCTTCGTGCTGTCTGCAGTCCGCTTTGCATCCCATTGTAGCTCCAGCTATTAAACATAAAATAAGTGAAAGCCAGACAAAGGACGATAAAGATAAGTAATATTTCATTCCAACTGGTACGCCCAAGATCTCCAAAAGTCCAATAGACCACCGAGGCCAACACCACATCATCGGCAAAGTATTGTGCCAGCGTGGTTCCTCCGGCGAACAACGAAGAAAGCGCGATTCCGGCTAAGACCATGGAGGCAGGTGTAACGATTTTGATCCGGGATAAAACCAAAATTACTAATACGGAAATGATTCCCCCACCAAAAGCGCATAGTGTAACTAGGTAGGGGTTATTAATACTGATCGCTCCACTTCCTGTGGCATTATGCTGCCCCCCAGCACTAAAGTAGATTATAGCGATGGTGGCACCGAAAGCTGCCCCCTGAGATATCCCTAAGGTTGAGGCTGAGGCCAAAGGATTCCGCAGTACGCTCTGCATGACGCAGCCCGCCAAGGCCAAGGAACCTCCAACCACTATCGCCGTCATGATGCGGGGTAAGCGTACATTCCAGACAATTGCGTCGGCCTGGGCCGTGCCCGCACCTGAAAGCGTCCTTAAAACCTCTCCCATAGTTAAACCTGCAGAGCCGGCCGTAATAGAAAACAGTCCTACACCAATCAATAACGCTATGAGGATAAGGAGAACCAGACGCTTTCTAGCCATATATTTCCCGTAAGCATCCCGATAATGAAATTTACCGGAGTTATTGACCAAGTGTAATTTTTCCAAAGGTTAACCCTGCCTCCTTCATTTCGGCATAGATCCCTCTGCCCAAAAACTTTCCAATTATCTCATCGGCCTTGGTCTCTATATTAATATCGGCAAACTTTTCGGGAAACAGCACTGAACCAGCATAATAAGCATCAGCAATAGCCACCTCCAAGTTTGTGGAGTAGTTATTAAAACTAATCATAGAATAGACCTTTCTTTCTTGAACTGCCCGTAAAGAGTTGAAATAATCCGGCTTCTTGGCATATTCTTCATTCACTAGATTCATGTTGCCGGGATCGAGGAAGATATAATCAGGATCCCAGACCTGGATTTTTTCCCAGTCCACATCGAAGCCATCCTTTTGACCGGTCTCGTCGGCCACATTGATGGCATTAATAGCCTTTAACGGACCAAAGTTGGCATAAGTTCCAGCAAAGCCATGGGCACCGATATAAGTTACTGCGCCGGTATATACCTTCGGCTTATCTGCATCCTCAATATCCCTGGTGCGGTTATTGAGGTCGTTTTTTGCTAGGTCCAGATAAGCGACCAATTCAACGCAGCGCTCCTCCTTACCCAGGATATCCCCGATCAATCTTAGAGCTTGAGCCGTATCCTCTCCGAAGAGATTCGCCTGAGTCGCAATGGAAACTACCGGAATACCTGTTTTGTTAGCAAGCTGCTCAAGGGCTTCGCTATTATAAAAGGTAAAGATAATATCCGGCTGTAAAGCAATAATCTGTTCCTCATAGGCGGTATAACCCCGGCCACCGCCCTTACCGATACTGGGAAGGTCTTTAAAGCGATCATGGTAGACATAGTTATAGGCTCGTTTTATCTCAATAGTTTTATCGATATCCTCAATGCCAATCACCAGATCGGTAGCTTGGGCATATGCAATTAAGCGCAGTGCACCGGACCCTGTGCAAACGATGGAATTGATCTTATTAGGAATCTCCACTTGTCTTCCTATCATATCTGTGACTACCCGACTTGTCTTTTCCATCTGGCCGAGAGGAGCCGGGGACTCCTGACTTGTACATCCTGCAACAGTTAGAATAAGAATGGGGATCATCAAAAACAATAGCCACTTTTTCATAACACTCGTCTCCCTTCTCACCTTTATCATTTCTATTTATTTAATAAGCAGCAGTTAAGCCGATTCTTTTAAAAGAAACTCATTAAATTGATCCCGATCCAAGTGGACCAAAAATGAGTAAAAAGAGAAGGTATATTGAATCCTGCCAAGGAAATCCAATATCAAATATTCGAGGATAACCAATTAAAGAAATAAAAAAAACATGGAGCGTCCTCCCCATAATTAGGGAAAGCAGACCTCCATGGCCTTCGTTATACTATAATGGAGTGAGCCAATCGGCGATTCACCCCTAATGCTATGTATAGCCTAACAATTCTTTCCTTATCTAACAAGCCCCCTAGGGGGATATTTTTTCAATATTCACGATATTATAAGGTGCCCATCATTTAATAAAGCGATCAATAGCCTTATTCAGATTTTTAATCGCCTTTTCATCACCGTGCTCCCAAGCATCAACAATACAATGCTCAATATGATCTTTAAGAAGAACCTTACCGGTATTATTAAGAGCGGCTATAACTGCTGATAACTGAATCAATACTTCGCTGCAATCCTTTTCCTCTTCGACCATTCGTTTAACGGATTCCAGATGGCCAATTGCCCGGGATAAGCGGTTGAGCACGGCTTTAGTATTATGGTGATGTCCATGTTCCTTTTGGCTCACAATAATCATTCACCCCTTTGCTGGCGAAATTTGGGAATCTGCCCAAAAATAAAAACCACAGAATTAACCCCTTTTGGGCTAAACCTCCATGGTTTAATTGACCTTATTCACTTCTTATAATGTAGGTTATTCAATGTGAATCAGCCTTTTCCTCTTTTCTTATTGCCGTTTTTTCATATATTCGATTAAAAGTTTTCACCCTTACACACCCAATCTCTCCCGTATCTCCCTGCGGAATAAATCCTCCGGGAAAAACCTTCCCGGACATTCCGTGGCTGCCCCGGGGATCTCCCGATGGAGCTCTACATCCTCGATGTCCAGATGGTAGGCCTGCATAAGTGAGATGACTTTATCCACTAATCCCTCCATCTGGGCCTCGGGGATTACATCCAGCTGGCTGAAATTACCCACTAAGCAGATGCCGATGCCGATGAAATTCCGGTGTCCGGCTACACAGTGAGCACCGGGCCTAAATAAAGGTCGCCCCTCTTCACAGCGGCCATCGGGAAGAATTACAAAGTGGTAACCAATATCGCTCCACCCCTTGGTTAGATGCCACCCCCTAATTATGGCTGCGTTCACGGGCAAGGTATTCTTTCCTCTCCTCACGGTGGTGGGGCTTGCCGAATGATGTACGACAATCTTTTGCCAATTCATTGCCTTCCCTCTCCTCTCACTTCCAGGACGGCTATGACTTTGGCAAGTTCCATAATGCTTGTGGTGAGTTCGTTGAGCTTTCCTTCGATGCGGACCAAAAGATAGGCACTGACTGCGATAGGAAAGCCAAAATTCCCCACAAGATTGAGGATATCTTCCATAGACCTAACCTCCTTCCTCTATCTTATTTAATGGGAGGCGAAGAGTTCCCTTCGCCCCCACTCCTTACACTCAACTTCGTGCTCTGCCGATTCCGCTTTATGCTATTCTCTAACTAATAGTTTAAGCCGGCCGGATCTACTAACACCTTAGGCTTATGCCCAGGGTTTTTATTTATGCCTCATAGAGATCATCGGTGACAGTCTCGATAATCTTCACATCCTTCTTGGAGACCGGAGACCCTGCCGCTGTTGAGAAGATGTCTTTGCTGATGATCTGATCCATGACCCCTTCGATCTCAGCAGGAGTAATCCCGTCTTTAGGATCAGCAAGGGTGAGAGTCATGGTACCGCCCATGCCGGTGTTGAAGACCATCCGCAGTACTTTTCTGCTAGTTGTTGCCATTTATTTCACCTCCTTTCCTGATTAGACCTGTCATCTCCAAAGGCCGTTCACTTACTAGAAATTCCTTCAGTGCATGCCAGCATTGTGCCGGATGACAAATCCGTCTTTTTAACCGTCCTTTTGTGCTTACTCGTTGGCAAGATTTACCCGGTTGTCGCGGCGGACGCCGGTTAAGGGGTATTGTTGCAAGCCGAAAAGTGCTGCGGCGACGTCGTAAACATCTTGGTCCGCTGCGTTAGAGCGCACATTGGGGATGCTTCTTTGACGAAGCTTCGGTGCTCCGGATTCCGTCAACCCGACTTGGTAAGACACTACCAGTACGGATTCGATGGGATTTGCTAAGACAGCCATTCCTGTCACCTCCTTTCTATGCTTGGACTCGAACCTGTTCTACAATAAAAAGCAGCCGGCCCTGCCGACTGCTTTTACAAGAGTTCGTATTCGTACTGCTTCGGGCAGGAAGAATCAGTACGAACCGTTCTCCTGCCCGAGAACATCTGTTCTAATATCAGTTTAGCGAATGACTATTAACCTGTCAATGGTTTCCCCAAAAGTTGGTAATAAAATTACACCACCCGGCTTACGCTACGCTGTAAAAAACGCTGATCTTGCCACCTTTGCTGAACATGGGAAATGTCCTTAAGCTCGCGTACGCCTTGGTTGTACCAATTTCGCAAAACACCTAAGACATAACCCATATGTTTGCGATCGGCCATAACAGCACAGCGCAGGGCCTCAATCAAGATTTCTTCGGAAAATCCCCAGCGGATAAATCTAAGTATTCCTTCTTCCTGATAGGCGGTAAGTTCATAGCCCATCTCCCCCTGCCAGAGCCGCTTAAACCTAGAACCGATCGTTTTCTTTTGGCTGTTAAGAAATCCGGCGTATTTATCCAGAGCCTTTTTATCCACAGCTTTTATAACTGGGGATTTTTTGTCCACAGTCTTTTTATCCCCAAATTCCCCCTCTTTAGCTAACTTATCCACAGATTTGTGGATAAGTTTGTGGATAAACATCAATCCGTTATTTCGTTGCTCGTTATTATTATTAGATATAGAGGAATTAGAATTAGAATTATTATTCATTATATTAATCAATAATGAATTACGGATTAAGGAATAACGATATAACGAATAACGCTTTAACCTATATCTGCCAACTCTGTAAGTTATATCTTGAGATTGACTAAAGGGTAGGTAGTTATCACAAATACGCCCTAAAACAGCATTGTTACTAGGCTCTTGACGCTTTTTCCCGGCTTTCTGCCGCAGCAAAGTACTCCTGATTGTCTCAGGAGTTACCCCATCACTTGACCCACCCGCTGTCCCATGATTTGTCCCATCTGCTGTCCCACCTGATGTCCTATTACATGTCTCGCGGGATGTCCGACTAGCCGTACCATTCCTTATCCTACACCCTGTCCCATTCTCTACCTTAGAATCTGACCCATCAATTGTACTAATATGATTCGCCCTAGGACTACTACTGTCAAAGGTGTGGTTGGCATCACCGACCTCTTCCTTGGCATGATTACCGATATTACTTTCCATTTGCTTCTCTGAGTCCTTCGCCGGGTCCTTCTCTGTACTCATTGATGCTTTATTCCTAAGTTCCGGCCACAGGGTAATCCGCAGGACTCTCCCTTCCCGCTGAACCCCCACGATGCCATATTCCTCTAATTTAGCTTTAGCACGGTCATAGGCTTTACGATCAAATATCCCTGCTAGGGCACACCATTCAGCACTGGATAGATTGATGACCTGGCCGACTTGTTCATTTTCTACTGCTCCAGCCATCACATCCTTTTGTAAGAGTCTCTTAAACTCCAATGCTGCCAGTAACGCCAGGGCATGGGCACCAATTTCAACACCTAGTGATAAACGATAAACTCTCTCAAGTCCGCTCCATTCCTTCATTCCTGCATCCCCTCTACTTTTTTATAAATCCTTCCGAAAAATAGCTCCTTCGTTTTATCGCCGAACGGCCTCATCTTCCAATAATATCTGCCAAGGGGTTCCCACGGCTTCGCCGATAAGCATTGCCCAGGACGGGGTAAGATTGCGCCGCCCTCTTTCTAAATCACTGATAATACTTTGGGAAAGACCTGTCAGCTGCGCCAGCTCCTTTTGGGTGGCGATTTCTGCCCGCAGGCGATATCTTCGAATTTGATTACCCACTTGATACTTTGCCGGTTTTTCCACACTAATCCCTCCGCTCCAATTATTGGCTTTTATTAACATTATAACTATCCCGAATAAAACGAACAAGTGTTCCTGGGCAAAAAGAGAAAAGTTGGTAATAAAATATTACCAACTAAGATCATTGACTTAATATACTATTGAATTGTTTACCTCAAGCTCTCTAGCCAAAAACTCAATCTGCCGGTCTACGAACTCATCTGGAGATTCATGTCCGTATTCCGGATAAACGAGGAGTTTCTTTTCACCGCTGATAGCCCGATAGAGGGAATAAATAGTGGGCGGGGGACAGACCGTATCCTTTAAACCCATAGATACTAGGCTGGCTGAACCAACCCAGGGGGCAAAATTGACAGCATCAAAATAGTCCAGGGTTCTAAAGATTCCTTCCTCCCGCTGATGCTCCGGGTCATGCAGTTGAAAATACCAGGCGAGCTCATCCAAAGGTCCGCCGCTTTGGAGCTGATAAGCCCGGCGAAAATCCGATAGAAAGGGAATCGCGGCGGTAATCGCTTTGACCCGGCCTTCGAGCCCCACTTCTTCCCCTAAAGTATTAATAAGTCCGGCGGCTGCGATCGCCAAACCGCCTCCTTGACTTTTACCAATACAGCCGATCCGCTTCTTATCCACTTCCGGCTGATTTGCCAGAGCTTCTACCGCCCGCGCCGCATCGAGGTAGACTTGGCGTAAATAATGCCGATGGGGGGATTCCAAACCCAGGGTCAGCCATCCGGAAAAGCCTCCGGAAGGGTAAACTCGCTGGTCGGGGGTTTCACCACACTGCCCTCGGACATCCAAGGCTAGGATGGCATATCCTTGCAAAGCCCAGAAAAGGAGCTCTGAAATCCGGCCGCGATTACCGGAATACCCATGAAAACGCACCAGGCCCGGGAATAACTTAGGCGTAGATGATTTTTCCATAGGCTTCTTCCCCTGTAGGCCGGCATCCGGCACATTCCTACAGCCTGAGCTATTATCATTAATAGTAGATAAGGCCGGTCTTAGGTAGTATCCCTTAAGTTCAACCCCGTCTCCGGCAAGAACGATAGCGGAAAACACCTCCACCTTCGCTAATGGGTATGGGATCTTTTCCAATTCAATGCGGGCCTGAACCATATGGTCACTCCTAAGGCCTGCCAGCCAGAACTCTTGAAAATCCTCCGGGTACCTTCCTAGATAAAAAGAGTCTTCTAATTGTTTTAGCCTATCTTCTATGATCGTCATGTGTTTCACCCCGAATAAGACAGAGTGCAAATCAAGCAGATTTTGCACTCTGTTTTTTACCTATTATTTCTAAAACTGTTCCATGCTTTCCTCCAGCTTCACTGCCAAACTTGCCAAGACCTGACTGGCTTCGGCGATCTGATCCATGGCTGCAGTCTGTTCCTGCACAGAAGCCGAAACCTCTTCCGTGCCTGCAGCACTTTCTTCGGCAATAGCCGAGAGGCTTTGGATCATATTCATGATGCCGTTATTCTTGTTAGCGATTTCCCCGGTAGAATCGCTGATAATCTCAATATAGCTCTCAATCCTATCGATAGCCTCGGCGATCCCGGTGAATTTGGTCTCAGTGTCGGTGACGCTTGCCGATTGGATTCTAACAACGCTGTCCATTTCTCCCATCTTGCTCACAGCTTCCCGGGTCTTTAGGGTCAATGCATTGGTTATCTTCTCTATCTCGGTGGTAAAAAGATTCGATTCTTCGGCCAACTTACGGATTTCATCGGCAACCACGGCAAAGCCGCGGCCTTGCTCACCCGCTCGGGCTGCTTCGATAGCAGCATTCAAGGCCAAAAGATTGGTTTGATTGGCTATATCTTTGATCTTCAGGCTAGCCTCGACAATATTCTTAGCACTTTCATTGGTCTCGATAATGGTCTCTTGGACTTCACGGACGGTTTTGCCGTTTTGGTGAGTTTTTTCAATCAGGTCTGCCAAGATCATGGTTCCTTCATTCTTAAGGTCATTGACTTGGTTAGCGGCTGTACGAAGCTCCTTAACTTGATTCAGGTTTTCCTGGACCGATTGTCCCAGGATTGTCATCTCTTCAACGCCTTTTTGAATCTCGGTAGCCTGTTCCGTAGCCCCATGGGCGATTCCTTCCATAGTCCGCGCTATCTCCATGGAAGCATGAGAGGATTCCTGGCTAATATTCTTTAGGAATACGGAAGATTCGGCTAGCTTCTCAGCAGATAGGGCCAGCCCTTCTATCAAGGTACGGATATTATTGATTACCCCTTGGAAGGCCCGGGAAAGTCCGCCAACCTCATCTTTGCGATTCATAACCTCATCCGGAATATTCTTGGAAATATCAAGATGCTCCACGATTTCAATCAGCTTTAAAATAGGCCGTGAAATTCGTGCCGAACTATTAACCCAAATCGAAATCAATAGCAATATATTAAAAGCCATCAATATAGTTTGGATTATTTTTAGATTTCTGACCTTTTCCGTGGCAAATGCTTCGGCGGCCGCTACAGCTGTGTTTGTGGTGGTGAAATAGGACTCGCTTTCAGCAACAAGAGCTGCGAAATCCCCACTTTGGCGTGCCGAAGCAATGGTGGCTTTCAGGGATTGCCACTCGCTTTTGACCTTATTCATCTCCCCGATAAAATTAGGGTCCGTTACTTTGGGTAAGCCCCGGTCGGCATCCCCTGCAATCAAGCCCTCAATAATGCCATCCAGGTTATGAATGATCTCATCGTGGGGCTGTTTTGCCATTTCCAGCTTGATTAGTCTTTGGGTCGCTCCCCTTACAACACCTGTGGTATTAATTATGGCAGAGTCCTGCTGAATTTTGTCCAATTGATAAAACGTAACTACCGTACTAGTAAGGGTAAAAGCAAAAAGAATCACAACAATCATTCGTAATGTGGATCGTATCGTCATCTTGGCACCCCTGTCTCTTAGAATGGTAAAGAAAACCAGACTTTTGTCCATATCATATCAGAAATCTCAGACTTTCGGTACTTATTTTTTAAAAAGCTTTCTACTTTAATTTAATCGACTAAGCCAATACTTTTTCAACCCCCCTCGTTGCATCCTGAGCTCTTCACATCCCTCCTACACCGGTAAGTAAGTAATGATATATCCCCCGGCAATCAGACTCAAGAAATTGGCAGTCATGACATAAGCAAAGGTTCGCAAGCGGCTGTGTTCCCGCAAAAAGGCCATTAAGACAATGAGTTCTACGATAAAGACTTGAACTTCGCCGATGATCAAGTTAAGTATCATATAGCCCGCCAATGGGGAAAGCTCGTTAAGCCAGATATTTAAGGCTCCTTGAGTTAACAGGTTAATCACGAAAAAAGCGTACCAAGATCTTTTTTCCCGATAACCAAAGAGCCAAAAGATTAAAGCTTCAATCGCCAAAGTCAAGGTAACTCTTAAGGACACCAAGATAGCTGACCGCGACCAGGATTTCCCCGGCTCAAGGGTTTGCCGATCGAGGTCTAGGGTGAAGATATTATTATAGGTCTTGACGGGCTTTTCCAAAGGAATCTGAACGGAATTTTCTGAAGTGGTGACTTCAAAAGTGTAATCCTCGGCTCCTTTTAAATCACGATAGTAAAAGGCATAATATCTTTCAAAGGTATGGTCAATAACCGTTGCTTTGCCGTTTGAGTCGGTAAGCAGCTTAATTTCCAGGTCCTCCGGTGGATCGGGCACGATGATGACGATGGAGGGCGGTTCGCCTGCATTAGCAAAGCAGGGAGCAGCGGAGAAAACCGCCATCAATATCGCTGCCAAGGTAGCCAGGATCCACTTATTTTTCATCCTAAAAACCCTCCTTCTTTTTCCGGACTTTCTGCTCCATCCCTTATCCGGTTCAAATATTACCTAACGCAAAAATGGTTCCATTTATTAGTGGTGACGCTATGGGAGACGAAAGTCGGATTAGCCAAGCGCATAAATTCTTGTTATTATAATAATGAGCACGCCCCCCTGATCAACCGTAATTTCCCACCTTAAATTATATATGAAACACCCTTATCTGAATACGGAAGGATGCCTTTATGTCAATAAATAATGGAGCCAAAGAAAACCTTTTTCGTAAATATGAAGCTATTTTGCGTTGCCCCCTTTGCCAAAACTCCATGAAGCTTGCAGACAGGAAGAGTCTAGTCTGCGCAGAACGGCATTGTTTTGACCTGGCGAAGCAGGGTTATGTTAATTTGCTAACCCACGGCATTAAGACCAAATATGATAAGCAATTGTTCGCTGCCAGGAAGGCCCTTGCCCAAAGTGGTTTTTTTGCACCACTTAACGAGCAAATCGGCGAAATAATCACTACATATATAAATAACCCTCACCGCACACTCCGGATTCTTGATGCCGGGTGCGGCGAGGGATCACATCTAGCGAACATTCAGCAAAAAGTCAAAGATACGCTAAAAGATCAATATGATGGGGCCTCCGATGAGACAGGCGCAGACCATCTTAAGGTAAATGATGACCGCGGTCAACTAAGGGTTGATAGTGGTGAAAGGATAATGGATGAACTGGCTCCGGCCGAAGCCGGGGTTAATATAGTCGGGGTAGGCATGGATATCGCCAAGGAAGGAATCATTTTAGCGGCGCGGGATTACGACGATATTTTTTGGTGTGTGGGGGATCTTGCCAAATGTCCCTTTGCCGACGAGAGCTTTGCGGTGATCCTGAACATTTTATCCCCCGCCAATTATGCAGAATTCACGAGAGTCCTGGCCGATGATGGGCTAATCATTAAGGTTATTCCGGAAAAAGATTATCTTAAGGAACTGCGGACTCTCTTCTATGAAGAAACAGAACGCGAGGATTATTCCAACGCCAGCACCTTAGAACTTTTCGCCAATCAGCTGGAACTTCTCAAGGTAGTACCTGTACAATATCAAGTCACTTTAAACCAGCCTCTCATTGAGCAGCTGGTTCGCATGACCCCCCTGACCTGGGGAGCCAAGCAGGAGCAAGTCGCCAAAGCCCTTCGGCTGGATAACCTAAAAATCACAGTCGACTTAGCAATAATGATCGGCCGGAAAACTGCAATTGGTTAGATCGAATAGTTCATACAGAAAGGATGAGTTATTTGTCAAAGCTATACGCCCTTTACACAACCAAGGCAACCGATGAGCTCTTCTTAGGGCAAGCCTATTTAACGGCTAAGGACCTGGAGGCTATCGAGCAAAGCTTTCTCGGTAAGCTGAATACTGAATATCTTATAACACTGACAGACGGCGACGCGGTTAATATCCAGAGGATCGATTCTATTGAAGAGATATCTGCCGAGGAGGACTAAAGCTACTTCACCCAGTGGATCTGTACGTTATCGTCACTGACAATCTCCAGATCGGAGGGCACTCGAATCAATATGCCTTTTGCGCCCGTAGTCATCATGCCCCCATAGTCATTCCCTACCCCCTTCTTAAATTGAATCACCGTAAAAGTATCACCGAACTCCTTAAGAACTATTTGCTGTTTAGGAGGAGCTTCGATCTTTAAGACCTCCTTTTCCAAGGTTATCCGCGGGGGAGCTACTAATTTTGTATAATCAATCGACCTGGCAGAAGTAGACCCGGCATAGTGAGGAGCCACATAGGTGCTGACTTCAATGAGGCCATCGGCACGCTCTTTTCGCTCTAAAAAGATTTGCCCATATTCCGATATCCCATCTTTTTTTATCTTTAACTGAGGGCCCTCGGCTGGAAAGGTCTGACTGCTATTCTTATAAAATCCCTCTTGCTCTTCAAAGCGTCCATCCATTGCAATCTGTCTTTCCCACCCGGGGCCCGACCAATTACCAGGAGCCTCTGCCAGCAGTTCCTTACCGGCGCCACTGCCTGACTCCAATAGCCCGCTTTGATCCAATAACATGGCAAGCGGTACCAGTAGAATCAGCATTGCAAGGTAAATTTTGGCCATAAAAAAGTTATTTTTCCATTTAAAAACTCTATTAAGACTTTTGGGAAAAGGTTTTTTTAAAAGGACACTAAACACGACCCCTATTAAGATAAAAAACGGAAGTATTATTAGGAGTGAAAGTATTGTTTTACTCATCTCTTAACCTCCATTCGTTTGGATACCAGGATACTTAACCCAAAGAAAACGGCGGCGGTAAAGACTACTTTTAAGAAAAAGACTCCTAAAGAACTCTCCCCCGTGTAAAAGGTCATGAACTTACCGAAGCTGAAGCCGAAAATAAAGAAAAATCCAAAGGCAAAGGCGAAAAAAGCCACTGAAAGTACAATTCCTAAAGCTTGGTTATAGTTGCTAACCATCTGAATCAGATAAATAACAGCTGCCAGTAGGAGTAGATAAAGACTTGCTCCCACCATCCCCAAAAGCAACTCCGAGGGCACTATCTGTAACCCCTTATACAGAAACTCGGATTCTTTAAGCCTTAAAGCGATGACGATGCGTTGAGGTATACTCATGAGAGTACCGGTTATTCCGGCAAATAAAGCATAAGTTATGATCAGCATTATATTGGCGGCATTGCCGGCGGTCCGGTCGGTTACAACCGAGTAATCCATACTTCGATAAGAACGGGAGCCCAGGGAGGCCGTCACCACAGCCATCCATATAAAAGAGAACACCAGGAATACATCCCCTGAGTAAGTGTTGATAGAGATGCTAAGGTAGTCACTGCCCGAGGACATACCACTCCTTTGGCCCATTGAGAACAGCGCACTTACCAGCTGGATAAAAATTAGGGAGTATAAGAGTCCGGAATGCCCTTTAAGCTTATAGAGGTATTGTTTAAGCACAATCTCTTTAAAGCTAATGGGTGAAAAATTAGCCGCGTTTGTAGACATCATCGATCCCTCCCTTTGTTTTAGCTGTGAGGTAATTACAGAGATCATCCATAGGCACCGGGATAATTTCCACGTTATGAGTCTTAATTTTTTCATACCCAACGGTCAGCCGTTCAGACTTGACCACCAGGTACCAACTCCCTTTGGCAAACTCCTCACGATAAAGGATTGCATCCTCACCGAGAGCGGGGAGAAGTTGCTCCCCTAGGATTTGAGCACTGCCACGCAAGCCAATGGCGTACTCCTTCATATCCAAGGTAGACATCTGGACCTTTTTTGTCCCTTGATCAAGGAGTAAAATATCCTCCAGGATATCCTCAAGTTCTCCCAACAAGTGACTGGATAAAACTATGGTTCGCGGATGCTCCAGATAATCCTTAAGCAAGGCCCGGTAAAAATCCTTACGCACTGCCGAATCCATCCCCGTAGTAGGTTCATCCATAAGAGTAAGAGGACAGCGGGCGGAGATTCCGATGATGGCATTAAAGATGCTTTTAGTTCCCTTGGATAGACTACTATGCCGCTGCTCAGGATTAAGACGAAAATAATCAAATAAACCCTTGGCTATCTGCTTATCCCAATTAGGGTAAAAGACTGCCACTTCTTCCAAGATATCCGCCAAAGTAAAGGCATCCGGGAAAGCCATGGTATCATCCACGAAAATCAAGTTTCCGGCCACGGTCAAGTTATCGAAGGGATTTTGGGAAAACACTTTAAGCTCCCCTTGAGTCGGCTTTAGGTATCCGGCAATCATTTTCAGTAAGGTGGTCTTTCCGGCACCGTTTCTTCCAATCAAACCGGTGATGGTGTTTCTTTCGATTGCAAAGGATAAATCGTGGATAGCCTCGATTTTGCCAAAAGTCTTATTTAGGTCATAAGCTTCAATGACACTCATTTTTCTTCCTCCTCTTCCCCACCTGCTTCGTAGTAAATACCTTCCCCGCCAGGTTCAAGACCTGCACTTCTTCCCACGTGCTCACTGTAGTCTACCTCCGGATAGGCTTCTTCAATCATCCGAAAAAGTTCCTTTTTCCCCATCCCTAAACGTTGTGCCTCCTCTACCAGATCCTTTATCATCTGCCCAAGGATCTGGTTCTTGCGCTTTGTCAATATATACTCTCTAGCATGGGGGGATATAAACATTCCCAGTCCCCGTTTTTTATAGACGATCCCTTCATCGGCCAGAAGATTAAGCCCCTTTGCCGCGGTGGCAGGATTGATCGTCAACATCTCTGCCAGCTGATACTGGGAGTAAATACGTTCATCCTCAATAAGCTTTCCGCTTAATATCTCTGCCTCGAGCCACTCCGCAATTTGAACATAGATCGGTTTGATACTATCCGGGTTAAAAATCATAGCCTTCACCTCCGAAGCACCAGTAACATAGTGCATTGGTCATGTAATGTACTATGGTTATAATATATAGGATAACCATTTATCTGTAAAGAGGGAAGCAGGATAAATTTCATATTGGCAAAAGCATTGACAAGCACTACCCGCTAATGAATACTTGTTAAGAATTTTTGCCGGATACCTGCCATCTGGATACTTAAGGAATAAAGGATTTAATCACAAGTCTGTCGAATTATGATTAGGTAATAGGACTGGAAGGTGACGAAGTGAAAAAAAAATCCATAGCCCTTATAATCGGAATAACTGTACTTATGACAGGCTGCGGCGGAAGTAAAGATGTGGACTCCCCGGTGGGAACTAATCCACCCGCTCATACTTCCTCCGGTTTAAGTCAGGAAGAAGCCCTTCGGGTCCTATCCCAAGAGCTTTTAGCTAAGACCGAGTACACTGTTGCTTTTCTTCGGGAAGCTAGGGTTGGGGAGCATACCATTTATGCTTTTCAGCATATGGTCAATGGCGGAAAACCGGTCATTGATTTTGTCCATAGTAAGACGGGCAAAGTTTACTATGATAGTGTAGAGTTGCTTTTCGATATCTTCAATTTGACTGAAAATAAGGAACCCTATAAAACCGAAAGCTATATAAACAAAGATATCTATTACATCGAGATGAAGTCCGTTAATGATCCGGAAGTTATGACTTGGGGAACCTATATCGTTAACGACAATACCTATCCTGATCTCGACCAAGCCAAGAAGGCCGTTATAAAAGCCTATGCCGAAAATCATCCCACCCTAAGCATACTGGGCAAGCCTGTGGCTGAAGTGGAGAAAATAACGAAAGTTCAATCAAAAGAGGTGCCTGTGGAAGATTCTGAAGGTGTGAAAGGCATGATGGCTACCGAGATCGCTTTGGAAAATGTCATAATTCTTTTTAACAAGCAAGATATTGCTTCCGAGATTTTCCTCGAAGGTCAGCAGGAGATTCTGGGCGTAAAAATCGGCGACCCCTTCAATGAGATCAGCGAAAAACTGGGAATGCCCGATAGTTTTGGCCAAGATCCCGATTTTGAAAACGTCTTTACCATGATCTATAGCTTTGATGGTTTCCAAATCGAATTCTACGGTGAAAGTAAAGATGCCAACACCTTAAGTGCTATGATCAAGAAAATTTAATATTGGGGACTGTAGTATGCTTCCCTAAAGATTCGACATATTCTGCCTTGAAAAAGGGGCTGTTGCAAAACTTATGGCCATGTAGTTTCGCGCGTGAAAAAGGGGCTGTTTTGCGACAGCCCCTTTATTATTGTTATAAAGCTTTAATCTCTTGGCGATAATTACCAGCCTCCTGATCTCTAAAAAACCGGCCTTCTCCCCGTATTAATAAACGAAGGCATTTTTAAAGCAGAAAAGGAGGCAGTCTGTTGAGACAGTTAAAATTTCGCGTCTGGAATAAAGTTTCCAAGAAAATGCATATCCCTCAAGCTATCAGCTTTGATATTCAAACTTGTGACCCCTTTGCCGTAAGTGTTCCCGGGAAGTCCTGGGACCCTGTCGGGAAGTATGAACTACTGCAATGGACAGGGTTAGCGGATGCTGATGGAAGGGATGTATATGAATCCGACATGGTGCTCATCTCCTCTGAGGTTTACAAGGTTCATTGGAATGAGAACCAATCCGCCTTCGAGCTTGATGGACTGGGGAGTACCGAAAAAAAAGAGATTAGCGCTATTGCTTCGGGAAAAGTTATTGGCAATATCTATCAAAGAGAAAATATCATATGAAAGAGGATTGGTTTTTCTTTTTCTCATTCTCAAGCTTAGTTCTCTCCACAAATCTTCCTAGGAAAAAGGCAATAATACCGACCCCGATACCTGTCTGTACACAAAAAAGCAAACTCTCTATTTCACCCGGTAATTCTCCACCAATCCAGGTTTCCATAACGGGGGTAAACCAAGGCACATACTGGGTACCTATAACTTCTGAGACTACTTCGCTTCCTGCATCATCGGAGCCGCCGAATTCCGCGCCTTTTAGCGCGAATATCGGCACAACGGCAATCAGTGCAGCAATAATCAATAAAATGATAACTTTATTTCTCGTCTTGGTCATTATTTTGCACCTCCACTTAAAAAGCCGAGTTTTTTCAATTCCGGTTTAGCATAGGTTTCAAGACCCATAATGATCACAACGGTTAGAATACCTTCGATTATTGCCAGCGGCAACTGGGTCGGTGCGAATACGGCCAGGAACTTGACCAAGGATACTGCAAAACCGCCGGTCTCAGATGGATAAGCCATTGCAAGCTGAAAACCGGTGATACAATAAGTGAATAAGTCACCGATTGAAGCTGCCAGAAAAATACCGACATGCCGATTAACTTTCAGCATCCGGCATAACTTGTAGATACTAAAAGCAACAAACGGACCGGCGACACCCATGGAAAAAGTGTTGGCACCAAGAGTTGTTAACCCGCCATGAGCGAGCAGGATAGCCTGGAAAATCAAAACAATCATACTGAGGACGCTGACTGCCAGCGGTCCAAAGAGAATTGCACCGAGTCCGGTTCCTGTCATATGTGAGCAGCTTCCTGTTACCGAAGGAATCTTTAAAGATGAGATTACGAAAACAAAGGCACCTGCCATAGCCAGAATAGTAATGGATTTACGATCTGCGGCAAGGGTTTTTTTAATGGCTAGGTAGCCTAACACCAAAAAGGGAATGCTGATAGCCCCCCACGCTATACTATGTCCGACCGGTAGATAACCTTCCATAATGTGCATTGCACTTGCTGCCGGAACTATTCCGAAAAGCAACGACACCGCTATTACCCAAACAAAAATCCCTTTCTCTCTCTTGTTCACTTTTCTTCCTCCTTAAGCCCTTTTCTTATGGACAGCGGCCTGCTGTCCCTCGCAACCGAATATACTTACCTATTACAGGTTCTCAAGCATTTCCTTCAGGGCCTGAACGCTTACGGGATAGGCTTTGGTATCTTCAAGGAGATGTTTCTCCACAAGCAAATCATAGATCTCCAGTAAAGTTGGTCGTTTAAGGTTTGCCTGGTTTAAAACTTCGGCCTTTTGAAAGATTTCCAAGGGGGTACTATCGGCGATAATTTTCCCCTGACAGAAGACCATAACTCTTTCAGCCCATCGGTATACGAAATCCACATCATGGGTGGAAATAAGCAGTGTCTTTCCCTCTGAACTCAGTTTGTGCAAAACCTCTTCCAGCATCTGTGTATTTAAGGGATCGAGTCCTGCCGTGGGTTCATCAAAAATAATAATCTCCGATTTCATAGCGATGATATCGGCGATGCAGACACGCTTCTTTTCGCCGCCGCTTAGATAGTGGGGGGGACGATCCTTATACTCAAGGATGTTCATATAGGTCAGGGCTTCCTCCACACGCCTTAAGACTTCCTCTTTGGGAAGCTTTAAATTCATCGGGCCAAATCCCACTTCCGCCATAACTGTGGAAGCAATGATCTGATTGTCGGCATCTTGAAAGACGATACCGATTTTTTTACGCAATTCTTTGATGTTCTTTTTATTAATGACCGTACCACGGTAGCTGATTTCTCCCTGGTCGGGAGTAAGGACTCCATTCGCATTCAGGAAAAACGTGGATTTGCCGGCACCATTAGAACCAACGACAGCGATTTTTTCTCCTTCATAGATATCCGCATTGATTCTGCTCAAAGCGGGCGTCCCGTTTCCGTAAGCATAGTGCAGATCCCTGATCTTTAATATTGGTTCTCCCATAATCTTTCCTTTCTAGCATGTAAAGTACCAGAGTAGAATCAGTAAAATTATAAATACTGCCGCCGCAATAATCTGTATGGTTGTGACTTTTCGGGCCTCCTCCAAAAATAGCAGCTCTCCCTCATAGCATCTGGCTTCCATGGCGTTATAGTAAGCATTAGCTTTTTTAACCGAAACAACCAGCAGATTGCCGGCAATCTTGCCAAATGTAAACCACGAAGTCCTAAGATCACGGAAGCCCAGACGGGAGTCTGCGGAATTCCTCATTTTGATAACGACATCCAAGAGAATGAATATGTATCGATAGATAATATTCATCAGTTCGACAATAAGCTTTGGCATATGGGCCCTTCGCATTACACTAATAATCTCGGAAGAAGGAGTCGATAAAGTCATCATTTCCATGGCACTAATCGCCGCCAAGACCTTCATGATCAAAAAGAGCATGGTCTTAAGCCTCGCTTGGGAAGTAAATACATAGCCAAAACCAAGATTCAAATTATACTGTCCCATGGGTTGTGTTGAAAAATCCACGCCAATGGCGACAGTCCCCAACAGAATAAAGGAAATTGGAATCATTAGTATGGACAAATAGGCACGGAGGGAAAGTCCACCTTTGATGATGGACAAATAGGCCATTGCCAGGATAACCACAGCGGAGACGTAAGGATTATTCAAGACAATACATAGTACTAGGGTCGATATGGAGAGAGAGACTTTAAATGCAGCATTCCAATGTCTGATTCCGGAGGCATGAGCATAAAAGTCGATGGAAGATCCTTCACCATGCTTATGTCTGATTGTACTCATTCGTTTTTCCTTCCATACTTATCTACCCAGTCTAATAATTCCTTCACACTATTCACGGTCAACCCGGCGAGCACTCGGTTTTTTTTGACAAGGATGACTTTTAGCCCAAGTTCTAAGGCGGCAGATATTTTCGTATCTGTTCCACCGGCATTACCACTATCCCGAGTTAAGAGAATATCTGTCCCATACGACCTGAATAATACCCGGTTCAGATCTTTGGAGAATGGACCTTGCAGGGCCACAATATTCTTAGGGTGAATGCCCATATCCTGACACTTCTGCACAATCCGCCCTTCCGGAAGAACGCGCACAACGAAACGAGCAAAACCGGCAAAGGAACTGTTCACAATACTTTCGAGTTGATGACTGCCTGTCGTCACAAAAACCGTTGCCGGTCGACCTTCCTCTTGATATACTTCCGCGACGGATTGTTCCAAACGCCGCAAAGCTTCCTCCCAATTATGTACCGGTGAAATCAAGGAACTGATCGGAATCTTGGTCTCAGGTCTTTCCAGCCGGAGATAGGGAATCCCACGTTGTTCGCACCACCGGCTTAACGAAGTAAATTTAACACCACAGGAAGGATGACTGGCATCAAGAACGGCAGAAGGGATTGAACCGACTTCCTTTTCCGACCATGATGACATTTGTTTAAACTTAATTCCCCTCTTATGAAGATCTTCACCAGCTTCACGCGCTGCGGCAGTTTCTCCCAATAGAATAAACATAGTGCTTTTGCCTCCAAATAAAAAAACCCTTCACCAACGGAAGAGTTTAGGGTCATAATGAGCATCTAAAACAAAGTTAAAGATACAAACATTCACCTCCCTAACATCCCGTAGGCAGTTATAATGTTTGGTATAAGCAGGTCTCCTGGCTCAAGATCTTCATCAACTTACGTCTTCCCAGGTAATCCCCAGTGACACTTTGTAAGTCGACTCCCTCTTACAGTGGCGGGCACCGCGTCAGCTTTTACTGACTTCCCTTTTAAATTTTTCCCTCAGGAAAAAACACTCATTCCCAAAATATTCAATTATCTTATATATTAGCATAACCTTAGCAGCCCTGTCTAGTACCTAACACATTGGCAGTTGACCGGGGATCCCAATCCCCATTATCCACTGCATTATCCTTCCTGCCGAAGAAACGCGGATTGATACATAATTATGCACATTTTTCTTCTATGCTTGTTGCCCGATGAGCTCCTCATGTCTGACAGCCGGCTCCTGAGCTCTAATATCCGGTAGGGTTAAGGCAAGCAGAATCCCCACTATCGGGAGAAGGCAGATAAGATTCATTGTAAAAGGCAATCCGAAGTGATCAGCGATAACTCCAAGCAAAGTAACCCCAATGGATCCCATGCCGACGCCAAAGCCAAGCAGTAAACCAGAAGCCAGGCCGATGTTATTCGGCAAAAGTCTCTGCCCAAAAACCACCGTAGTGGAAAAAGTTGAAATTAATCCTGCACCGAGAATAAAAGCGAAAACAGGAATTAACGGACCGTTTAACTTTAGAAATGGTAAAATTGTCATTAAGGAGATTAACATGGAAACCAACATCCCACTGCGACCGCCAAAACGATCGGCAAAAGGTCCGCCTAAAATCGTGCCGAATGCTCCGGCAATTAAAAATACGCTCACTAGATATTGAGGTTCTGCAATCCCTTTAAAGGCAGGAAAATAAAAGGGAATGAAGTAAATTAGTCCGGATTGGATCCAGGAACGAACTGTTACGTAAAGCATTAATAATGTTAAGCTGCCCACCCGATTGCTACCGGAGTGCGTTCGCACCTTTTTCTTAGCCTGATTGGACAAACTTTCCCCTAAGATCCGCTTAAACCTCGGCATTACAAATAAAAAAAGCAAAGATGCTAAGAGGCCCGGTATTGCTACCCAGTGAATCGACTGCAGACCGCCAAAGCTTAGTACAAGTGTGGCCAGCATCGGACCTAAACCAAAGCCAAGATTTCCTCCAACAGAAAAAATCGCCATCGAAGACCCGGCCTTCCTGTCTTCGCTGATAAAGTGAGCCAATTTAGACCCCTCGGGATGGTATCCCGCAACACCGATACCGCTTAGGAGCACTGCAAATAGCAGGAGTTCATAAGAATTAACGAATCCTGTCAGGGCCAAACCTAAACCGGAGAGTATAAGTCCTAAAGGCATTAACCAAGGCATACTATAGCGATCGCTGAAAACCCCAAAAATGGGTTGGATAATCGCGGAACTAAAAGTAAACGCCAATACGAGGGTACCAACTTGAAAATAGCTTAGTCCAAAATTTAGGGCTAATAAGGGAGCCAAGATTGGAAGCACCCCTTGACCCAAATCAACAACCAGATGACCCAAGCTTAAAATCCATAATAACGGGTTCATTGTTTTAGCCACCTACTCTCTTCTCCAAAAATTTTTTACTTGATAAACATAGTAGCATATTTATAAATTCTAATCGAGAAATTTTAAGAATTTTTGCGGTCACTTTTGACCCCCTTAAGATTTGACCTACTCTACCTTAGAAAAAGCCACTGGTTACCCCAGTGGCTTTTTGTCTTCTCTCCGTATTAGTATATAATATGGTACTTGTTCAATGGTAGGATTTATTTTTTGTAACCGCGTCCACCTGTCGAACTCCCACGGTGATCCCCTTTGCCTTGTCTGCCACGATAATTACCACCGGGCCCGCCCTCTCTGCGATAACCACCACGCCTATCTCCACGATATCCTTTATGATCAGACCGACCTTGATTGCTTTTTACTCTCAAGGGAGCTACTCCAGTTAACTCGATTTCTGTTTCATTAGGTTCCTTGGTCATTATTTTTAAAGCTGCCGACAATAAAGTTACTGAATCCGATTCTTCCAATAAATCTTCGGCGATTCCCTTATAATTCTGGATGTCTCCCTCTGCTACGACACGTAGTAACCTTTCAACCGTGATCCGTTGCTGGCCCTCAATGGCTTCAATCATGGTCGGGATATTTTTGCGCGTTATTTTGCGTTTCGTCAGTTGCTCGATAAGCCTTAAATGACCTATTTCCCGTGGCGTCACAAAGGTTACAGCCAAGCCTGTTTTTCCTGCTCTTCCTGTACGTCCGATCCGATGCACATAACTTTCTTGGTCTTGAGGAATATCGAAGTTATAAACATGGGTCACCCCACTTATGTCTAACCCCCTCGCCGCAACATCCGTGGCGACTAAGACCTCGATAGTTCCCTCTTTAAACTTTCTCATCACGCTATCCCGTTTACTCTGGGTCAAGTCGCCATGAATACCTTCTGCGGAATACCCCCGTTTATTCAAGGCTTCCGCTAACTCATCCACTCGGCTTTTGGTCCGGCCAAACACAATGGCTAAGTCAGGGGATTGAATATCGAGCAAGCGGCAAAGAACATCAAATTTCATCTTTTCCGTGACTTCAATGTAGTTTTGTTCGATATTAGCAACCGTAACCTCCTTAGCCTTGATACTGACGAGCTCCGGGTCCTTCATAAATTTCTGGGCTAGATTTTGAATTTGCTTAGGCATGGTAGCTGAAAATAGCAAGGTCTGTCTTTCGTCCGGGATCTCTTGGAGTATGGTTTCAATATCTTCAACAAAGCCCATGTTTAACATCTCATCCGCTTCATCTAAAATAACCATTTCAATATTTTGGAGGCGAATAGTGCGTCTACGCATATGATCCATGAGACGTCCCGGTGTAGCCACAATGATATGGGGTCTCTTTTTTAGAGCCCTAATCTGCCGATCAATCTCTTGTCCACCGTAAATCGGCAACGTACGAACACTTTTAAATTGGCCGATTTTATTGAGTTCCTCCGCCACCTGTACCGCTAATTCTCGAGTCGGGGCGAGCACGATTCCTTGGATATCCTCAGATGTCTGAGTAATTTTTTCGATCAAAGGAATCCCATAAGCCGCTGTTTTCCCTGTACCCGTTTGAGCCTGCCCGATCACATCCTTACCGGCTAAGGTCAGAGGTATTGTTTGGGCTTGGATCGGTGTGGCTTCTTCAAAGCCCATATTCATGACAGATTTAAGTAATGATTCGGATAAACCTAGTTCTTTAAAAGTTGGCATTACATGACTCTCCCTTATATTGTTGATACTAAAAGTAGTTTCCCAATCGTATAATAATCTAATCCAAATACTTGAGTATAAACTATTATGCCACGAAGAGCGGTTGGGAGATACCTCTTTAATGGAATAAATTAACGTGTTAGAACTTTGTTTATTGAAGAAACTAAATTTATATTAACATCAAAGGAGAATAATTATGGCAACCGTAGGTAAAAAAAATAACTTAAAGTTTGTACCAAAAGGAAACGCCCCAAAGCCGGGGATAATAACGCCAAAAACTAATGAAATAGCTCAAAAAACGGACACCTTATCAGACCATAGTAATAGCTAATCTTATAAAGGACAGCCTAGGCTGTCCTTCAATATTAGTATTTATCAATTATCACTCCGAATGAAGAAGCCTTTATATGAGGGTTCTCTATTAGTGAATTTAGCTCTTCCTTTGTCCCCTGAACGACTACTCCCAGTAGAGGAACTTTGGCCGGGTCTGTATATCCCTTGGCCTCAAACCTATCATATACTTTTTGATATTGGGGATAGGTTTTTAGATCGAACAAAAATTCATTATAGTCAAAGCTAGAAAGTACGACTGATATAGTAGGAAATCGTAATACCTGATATAACCCCCAGGGTAGCTACAATAACACTTATGCCCCAGTTTAACTTTCCTTGAAATACAAGAAACCCACAGTAGGCCATCAAGGTTTGCCCTGGTGTCGGAAAAGCTATAAGTTCAAGCATTAAGGCAACAAATAATACTATATATTCGTAATTATTTAACAGATCAGTTAAGAAGTTCATTATAAGCCTCCAGAAAAGCCAATTTAACCGACCTCCCTTTTTTAGGTAGTTGTATTCTAGTCCTTCCTATTTCCAAACAGTTCTTTAAACCGCTTGGCCGCATATTTTCCAGTGTCATATAGCCATTTCCATACGGTGTCAAAGGCTTGCTTTTTCCATAAATAAATCTTGATCATCAATAAAAGCATAAGTAACACGAATCCTACAAGGACAAATATCACTGAAACAGGATTCTCTTCATACATAGCAGCGGCAAATAGTTGTACTGCTGCCGCATATCGTGCAAGGTAATTATTTAACGGTGATGGAAGTTCCACAATCGTATTGGTTTTAACATCACCAATTTTAGCGATTATATAATGGTAATAGCTATTCTTAGTCAAAAGCTCTGCCCCTGCACCACCCGTTATCAGGTAACGTACACCATCCTTTGTATAATCAAAATAGCTGTGAATATGGGATAAGTACACCGTATCTACATGATAGGTACTCATGAGGTTTTCGAATTTTGCCGCTTCCTGTGGATCCTGGAAACCATGTTTCATATCCTTGTTTTCATTGTAATTATTTAACTTTTGCTCAGCCCAGTTATCACCACTTTTTACTTCGTTAACATAGTTTGGGATTTCATTGGGGGTTACACTGCTTCTTGGGTCATGGGGCGGAATATGGGTAATAACATAAATACGTTTACCCTGCGCCTTTTTCAAATCCTTTTCAAGCCATATGTACTGTTCGTTAGAAACAGCCTGTTTTTCAGACCATCCGGGTGATGAATCCACAAAAGCGAAATGGCTATCGGCAAAATCAAAAGAATAATATGCCGGACCATACAACATTGTATAGGTGCTGCGCCCACTGTCGCGAATATCGTGATTGCCGAGGGTGGTACAAAAGGTTGTGGAGATTTTGGAAACGATTTGGTCAAACAATCTATATTGGTTCGGTTTTCCGCTAAAAACAAAGTCACCATTACCAATGACAAATACCGGATTTTCTCCGTTGACCCGCTCTATAATCTGCTCAAAAGTATCATATCCATCCCGATTATCGCCAAGGATGATATATTTATATTTTCCTGTTTTGTCTTCACTAGAGGGCAGCATCGGTTTAATCTTTATAGTTCTCTCAGCACTTACTGAAAGATTTAGCCCTAAGGTATTAACCGACTTTTTCGTCATAGGTTGGTTATAAACACTACTGATGCTTTTGGCATAAAAATCAGGGTTGATATTTTCAAGCATTATCGAAATATCAGTATCTTTGTTAGCCTTTACTCCGATAGTCGGTAGGGGTGATAACGCTCTTACCATAAGGCTCTCTTCACCATTTTTCCCCTTCTGAATACCTTTGATAAAACCGCCGTAAACGGTTACCTGTGCATTTTTCATCTGATAAGTCGAAGAGGAGTCGTCGGGGTTAAATTGGAGTGGAATACTTAGAAAATCGTTACTGATTTTATAACTACCTATTGTATTTTTGATAAATACGCCGATACCTATAGCAAGACATAAGCAAATAATAACTATTGTAAAATTTAATACCCTTTTAATTTCTATACCTCCTATTCGAATTAAAAAACAATTTATCATAATCTGTAAACCTTCGTAGTTCTCTTTATAATTCTTATTATACTATATTTATCACTGAACTAATCCGCCCTAAGACCCCCGCCTCTATAGGCGGCGGGTGCCAAAGGGCGGTTAAGTCCAGTATGGACTATTTAACTTGTCTACTACTAGTGCACACAGTGGCCCCATTATCAGTACCTCCTAAATATTGAAATTCAGTACAGCCCATCTTGGTAAAACTACCGTCCCTTATAATCTTTTGCATTTAACTCTCACTTTATAAGACGACGAGGTTTTAAATAAGTTTAGGAAAAAAATCTATATTGTTCTCGAACTCGCTAATCACAAAACAATTGATACATTATGATAAAAGGCATACCCCGCAAGATGAGGTATGCCTTGATATAAATTATTTTCGATATTAGATTCATGTTAAATGGTAATAAGGTCTGTCACTACACCTAAAAATCCGCGTGGGCACTTGGTTTTTGGTATACTAAGATGCCACTCTCATCCCAAATTGGCAGCCGGTTCCAAGCTATCCGCCTCTTTGGCTTGTACTTGTTCCATTACTCGTTGATAAATAAGATCAAGACTTGGCTTCTCCAGCGAAATATCCCGGATATTGATTCCTTCATTCAAAAAGACCCGCAGAGCAGCTACCTTTTGCTCCTCGGCGCAATAGTAGATAATTTTATTTTCTTCAATGAGCAATTTCCGGATACCTTGTAATGCCAGCCTAACTTTTAGGTTTGGCGGTGTATTTGACAAGCTGATTTCCAGTTTCACCGGCAGACCCAGCTGAGCCTGCAACTCCGCTAAAGTACCTTGGGCTACAAGTTTTCCTTGATTCATTATCCCGATTCGTTGGGCGATTTCTTCTACGTCATTAAGGTTATGTGAGGAAAACAAAATCGTGGTCCCCTCCTGATTCCACTTTCTGATCATTTGCTTCAATTCTAGAATTCCGATCGGATCTAAGCCGGTGGTTGGCTCATCCAGGACCAGTAGGCTGGGGTTATGAATTACGGCTTGGGCCAACCCCAGTCTTTGCTGCATTCCCTTCGAAAAAGTGCCGACCCGGCGATGTTTAGCCTCACTCAGACCTATTTGTTCGAGAACATCGGTACATTTTTCCCGCGTAACACCCTTTAGTTTGGCATAAAAAGTAATGGTCTCCCAGGCTGTCAGATTATCATAAAAGTTCATTTTCTCCGGCAAGTAACCGACCTTCTGCTTTATTTCCCGATTCTTATCGTTATAGGTTAAACCTTCTATCTCTATCCTTCCGGAGGTAGGCTTTACCAGGCCAAGAATCGTTTTAATCAAGGTCGATTTTCCCGCTCCATTATGTCCCAATAAAGCGTAAATTTCTCCTTCCTTAATTTCCAAGTCCACATCCTTAAGCGCCTGAAACTTGCCGTAATTTTTCCGAGCTTGCCTGACTTCCAGAATGGTTTTCTTCTCCATCGCTTGGCCTCCTAGTAATCCTGTTTGCGACTGAATAATACTATCGCTATTAGCAGTGGTAAGGCTACCCAAATCATAAGCATAGCCAACAGCAATATTTCACCGGAGCCCTGGGTAATCGTTCTCGTCAAGGCAGCCAAGGTCGGCCCAAAGGTTTCTTCTCCACCCAGCTGCAGGATAATCAACACCCGCACAATATCGGCGGGATTAGCCAATAACAGCCCCAGTAACAAGGGAATTATCATGGCGCCCATAGGCAGCGTTGCTACCCCAATGGCTAAAAAATCATAAACCAAAATCAGAAGGAACCAGATAAAAATCCCCAATCCGAGGGCTTGAGCTCTTCGTGTAACAATTACGGAGATCAGTAAGGCAATACTAAGGAAAACCAGCGCCAACGCAATAGAAAGTGCAACAAAATACATATAATCAGTAATGTTAATTGCCCCGGTTTTCCAGGCTATGACTACCCCCGCGCCGCCAAAACCTGCCAAAATCGAAGCCATCAGGGCTAAGGCCAGGCCGCAGAACTTGCCGATGATTACTTCCTTTTTGCGAACGGGCTGAGTCAAAAGGACGTGGAGGGAACCGGCCTCCTTTTCCCCGGCGATAGTTGCCGAACCCATAACTAAGGCGATTAAGGGCAGCAAATAAAGAACCAGGTTCAATAGACTGGCCGTAACCCGATTAAAGCCTTGTTGTCCGCCGACGCCCAGACCTGACATGCCAAAAAGGGACACTAGTAGTGCTAGCAGGGCAAAGACAATAGTGAAGGTTCCCAGCCACTTACTACGAATTGACTCCAATAGCTCCTTTTCCGCTATTGCTACCAGGTTCGTGATCTTCATTTGCCTCCCTCCCCTGGAACAGACTTCCCTGGGCTTAATTCCTCAGGAGCAAACTTATCTATATCGAACTCCACATCCAAACCGATGGTTAATTTCTCACTAAGTACCTGTTCCCAATTCATCTGCTTACCCCCCACTTCCCCGGCAAATTCCCGGGCGGTGTTTTCCTCGGCAAAGGCTACAATGCCAAAACTCATGGGGGTATCGATTTGCCCTTGGACAAAATAAGCCTCTTTGGCCGCAATCCACTCCATCGTCCGGAAATCCTTAACATAAGCAGCGAGGATTTTCTCACTTGTCTCGGAGCCCAACCTCCGCAAATAAATTGCTAAACAGCCGGTATCATCAAAGCTCACCGCCGCCCCAGCCGTATCGATGATTTGGCCGCCAAAATGCTCATCGATGATACTCATCCGGCAAACAGGACAAATATCTAAGGTCGGATCAATGCTTCGGGGGGCCGTATCCACTACCTCCGTAGCGCAACCCGTCATGAAAAAAAATAACATTATTAGTACTAATACCTTTTTATTCATCTCTTTCCCCTTTCCCTAAGCACCCAAGGAGGTTCCGTCCCTGCTATTTGAAGCCACGGTGACGGATTAATAATGTTCGCCCAATTATTAGCAAAGCGGTTAACAGCATAGCCAGAGAATAAATACCAAAGACCCTACTGGAGGCCTGATTATTTTGGAATTGATATTGAGTAGTTTCCACTATTACCGGTTCGACCAAAGGGTATAAATCTTTCGCTTTCGGTATTGCGATCACCGGAAACATATTTTCGGCAAACACCAAAGCCTTGGCCGCAGGACTGTTTAAAAAAAGGCGCACTGCCGGGGCCTTATTCATCAGGTAGGTAAAAGGATCACCGGTAAGATAGGGAACATCGCCGATCCCATCGTTGTCAAGGTCAAACCCTTGATAATCATTCCAGTAATTTCCCCTGCCTTCGTAATAAAAGACATTCCCTTCGCCGATACGCCCCGCTCTAAAGGCAATCTGCTCTAAATTATCCAGGAAATTGTTCGCCGCAAATTGGTTGAAGCCTGAGCTTGAAACCAAATCTATGCCAATGTCGTTCGCTGCAACAACATTATGGCGAAAAATGTTATGATAAGAAACGTCAAACATAGCCCCTCTGGTATTATCGAATATGATATTTTCTTCCGCCAGGCAGTCATTACAGGTAGCAAACAACACCCCAAAGGAGCGATGGCCACGGTTATGCGCAAAGACATTCTTCCGAAAGGTGATTCTTTTGGAGTACATTGGCGCCGCCCCTGCCACATTATTGGTACAGATATTACCTTCGAAATAATTATCATCTGAATACATATAGTGAATAGCATAGCGAACCCCATCAATTTGGTTGCTTAGCAGACGGTTCGCGTGGGCATAGTTAAAATAAATTCCGTCTCTGGTGTCGCGAATCCGGTTGTTCTCGATTAAATTATTGGATGCGGCAAAAAGATGGATCCCATCACCGCCTTCTCCCTCAAATTTAATATCATATCCTTCATTTTCATTGAGTTCTTCCTTGGCCTCTCTGGCCAATCTTTCTTTTTTATCCTCGTTCTTGTTCTTAGCCGGCCTGCCGATGATTTCATTATAGCGGATCAG